>JAQGHH010000411.1 GCA_028288945.1 Phycisphaerales bacterium | reverse complement strand
CCTGCCGCGGGTGCGTCTGCTCGGCGATGCGGCGGGCGAGCCGGGCCGTCACGCAGCACTATGAACGCGCGTTCCGCGGCTCGGGGCTGCGGGCGACGCAGTTCACGCTCCTGGCCTCGCTGACGCAGACGGGGCCGCTGCCGGTGTCGGCGCTGGCGGCACAGGCGGGACTGGAGCGGACGACCCTGACGCGCAACCTTCGCCTGCTGGAAGCCAAGGGGCTCGTGAGTGTGCGGCCGACGGAAGGGGACCAGCGGGTGCGGCGGGTCGAGCTGACGCGGGCCGGCCGCTCGGCCGCCGCCAAGGGCCTCCTCGCGTGGCGCAAGGCGCAGGCGGGCGTCGCGCCGATCCTTCGGCGGTACAAGCTGGAGAATTTGTCGGTCGCGGCGGGTGGATGATTTTTTTCGGCAGATAGGTGTACCTACACAGGAGATGGATCATGACAACCTTTGACGTTATTGGCGGTGTCGAGCTAACCATGTCAGCCGCGATCATGGTCGCGGCCTTGAGCGTTGTGTTCGGGCGCAACATTGCGGAGCGCATAAGAATTGCCGCGGTATTGTCCGGGTGGTTCGTGATCGTCGTGATCCTGGCCGCCACAGGCGCGGTGAACTACCAGCGCGGGATCGGCGCGCCTGGGCTCGGGCTGGCGGTGACTCTGCCGATCCTGCTGATGTGGGTCGCGCTCATGCGCGTGCCCTCGCTGCGCGACGGGTTGGACCGCGCGCCGCTATCGGTATTGGTGGGCGTGCACGTCGTGCGGGTTCTGGGCTTCAGCTTCCTGGTCCTTCAGGCGAACAACCGCCTGCCCGCACCGTTCGCGCCGTCCGCTGGATGGGGCGATATCGTCGCGGGCCTTGCCGCGGTTCCGATGGCGTGGATGGTTCACCGCCAGGTCAGCGGCTGGCGGGCGGCGCTGATCGCGTGGAACGTGTTCGGAATGGCCGACCTTATCGCGGCGGTGACTCTGGGCGTGCTCTCCTCGCCCGGCCCGCTGCGCCGGATTTTCGCCGAGCCGGGAACGGGTTTGATGTCTTTGCTGCCGTGGCTGCTGATTCCGGGCTTCCTGGTGCCGCTGCTTTTCACGACGCACCTGGCGATCTTCTACCGCCTGGCAAAGTCGGCGCGCCGGTGGACGTTTTTCAGCATTACGCCGCATTGGGTAGAATAGGTGATCATGCACGACCCCGAACGACGACCGCCCCAATTAACTGAGAACGACCTCATCGGCGCTTGGGAGGCCTTTAAGGGCGACGGTGTCCACGGATTGCATTACCGTGTGATTGTCTTCCGAAGGGATGATGCAGGCTTGTTTCTGGAATACTGGTTGCCGGCAGAAGGAAAATCGAAGGGGGAGTTGCACCTGTTCAGTATCGAAGGAGTTGATTGCGTGCCGAGCGCAGCCGGGTTAACGATTGTGAGCAGGGGCGATGACCATAGTCACACGTTAGAGCTTTGTCCGACCGGCGATGAGATAATTTTTCTAACGATCCCTCAGACAACTGCGGGTGCGACGTATTTTCGTCGGACTGCGATACCAAAGAATGAAAGCGGAAAACGATTGGATTGATGCAGCACATTGTTCTTGCGTCGACAAGAGTTGACTTGCTCGTGACTCACTCCTTGTTTGTCGGTCTTACAACAAACAATTCGTACAGCAATTGTCTTGACGTTGCCCCGCCGAAGTTCGCATTATGTTCGGGATGGGAGAGGACGACGTCTTTTCATTCCGCGACGCACTTCCGGACGTCCTAGCACATCGTCGCGGAGCGGGTATCTATCCCGTCAATCGCTTCGAAACCGTCAGGCTCCACGGCCTGGGTGAAGAGCTGGATCGGCAATCGATCGAACGGCAACACGTAGACGGCCCACCCCACCGCGTCGAGCGGCAGGTGTTTTTCGATCGCACGCAGCGCATCATCAACCAGGTCTCCAAGACCGCCGACGTGCCCTTCGATTGGACGCTCAATCCCTACCGCGGCTGCGAGCACGGGTGCATCTACTGTTTCGCCCGGCCGTACCACGAGTACCTGGGCTTCAGTTGCGGCCTGGATTTCGAGACGAAGCTGATGGCCAAGCCCGATGCGCCCGCGCTTCTCAAACGGGAGCTCGCGTCGCCGGGGTGGAAGCCCGAGCCGATTGTGATGTCCGCCATCACGGACATCTACCAGCCCATCGAACACAAGATGCGCATCGCACGCCAATGCCTGGAGGTGCTGGCCGACTGCGGGCAACCGGTGACGACGATGACCAAGAGCGCCCTGGTGCTGCGCGACACGGATTTGTGGTCGCGCCTTGCGAAGATGAACGCGGGGCGGGTGACGATCACGCTGGTGACGCTGGATTCCGACTTGGCGCAGAAGCTGGAGCCGCGCGCCTCGTCGCCCGCCGGGCGATTGCGGGCGATCCGCGAGCTGACCGCGGCGGGCATTCCCGTATCGGTCAACATCGCGCCGATCATCCCGGGGCTGACGGACGTGGAGCTGCCGCAGATTCTCCAGGCGGTCGCCGAAGCCGGCGCTCGCCGGGCGGCGTGGGTGCTGCTGCGGCTGCCTTATCAGCTCAAGGATTTGTTTCTCGACTGGCTGCAGCGATCCGTGCATCCCGACCGTGCCAGGAAAGTCGAATCCCTCATCCGCCAATCCCGCGGCGGAAAACTCTACCAAGCCTCATACGACGACCGGCGGCGCGGCAAAGGCCATTTCACGGAACAACTTGCCCAGACGTTCGACGTCTTCACGCGAAAGTACGGCCTGAACCGCGACATCCGTCCGCTCTCCACGGCTCATTTCCGCCGGCCTGACCTGGGCGGCCAGATGCGTCTGTTTTGACAGATGCGTCTCTTTTGAGGGGAAAACATGAAAATCGAATCCGCCAAGCCATCATCAGTGGCCGACAATTCAACATTGAATTGGATGCTGATCGACATGAACAGCTACTTCGCTTCCGTCGAGCAGCATCTGCGGCCGGAGCTGCGCGGCCGCAGGGTTGCGGTCATTCCGGTTGAATCCGAATACACGTGCGTCATCGCCGCCAGTTACGATGCCAAACGGTGCGGCGTGAAGGTGGGCACGCGCGTGAAGGACGCTCGGCGCTTGTGTCCAGGGATCGTGCTCGTCAAAGCCCGGCCGAACATCTACGTCCAGATCCATCACGCGATCCTTCGAAGCGTCGACAAATGTTTGCCCGTACA
>JAQGHH010000377.1 GCA_028288945.1 Phycisphaerales bacterium | reverse complement strand
GGAATGTACCGGGCGGCTTCCAGCACCCGGTCGCGAACCTCCTCCGGCGTCTCCACGCGGGGGTCGATCGGCGAAACGACGCCCACAAAGACCCGCTGGTCCGCCTTCATGTGATCCCGGATGATCTTGAGTACGCGCACCGGATCCTTTTCGCCGGCCAGCGCAATGTAGAAGTTCCCCGCCTTCAGCTTGAATAAGCTCGGCAGCAGTTCGGCGTAATCGACGTCGCCACTGTGGGTCGAATCGCGGTCGCTGCCCGGGCAGGTGTGGACGCCGATGCGCTGGCATTCGTCGGCTGAAAATCGGGAGAGCGCGAGATTGTTCAGGTCGATGAAGCTATGCAGAAGTTTGCCGGTGGGGTCGATCTTCACCGCCAGGCGGCCTTCCGTGAAGTCGATCTGCACCTTGTGCGCCCCCTTGTGCAGGCAACTGCGAATCTCGGTCTCGTGCTCGTGCAGCAGATCATTGAGGAATTGATCGCGCGGGTAGCCGGGAATTTCTTCAGCCGGGTACATCAGGCTCAAGGCCGAGGGGGAAATGACAGCCTGTTTCACGGGCACACGGGCGTACCGCATCGCAACATCCAGATAGCTGTCGGCATGCCGCCGGTAGCGGAAGGGGCCCGCGGTGAGCCGGGGCATCCGGCGGACGTGCCCGGCCGAAAACGGAATCTTAAACCCGTCGGGCGCGGTGTTCGGCAGTCCGTGTACACAGTACGTCCAGAAGTTGTGGTACTTCCGCTGCTCCCCGTCGGTAATGACGGGCGAGCCGGTCGCTTCGAATTGCTCAATCGTGTCGCGAATCGCCTCTTCGTAAAGCGGCTCAAGCCCCGGGTCATTCTCACCACGCGCCGCGATCGCCTCGATGAGACGGAGCGGCCTTGGAATGCTCCCGATGGGCTCGGTCGGTACGGTCATATCGAAGATATTAATATTGGAAACTGGCGTTGCAATCGCCCCATCCCCTGCGTTTCGCCTTCGCAGGGACGACTCAAGATCAGGTATAGACTCAACCTTTTCGCCGGGTGCGGGTTCGGCGGGTGGAGTATGAAAGTCGCAATGGATGAGTCTGGTGTCGGAATCAAGTCTGCCCGGTGGGAGGCTGCGGGGGTGGGCCCCGCAGGGCGGTGGCTGCGGCGGCCGTTGCGTCGCGCAGCCCACGCGTGCCCGGCACTTCCCCCTCGCGCCGCTCGTGCGGCGGGAGAACGTAACGGCCCGTTAGACGCCGGATCACCACATAAAACACCGGCGTAAGGACTAGACCGAAGAACGTCACCCCGAGCATGCCGAAGAAAACGACCGTCCCCAGCGCGTGTCGCATCTCCGCGCCTGCGCCGGTGGCGATGACCAACGGCACGACGCCCAGGATGAACGCGAAGCTGGTCATCAGGATCGGCCGCAGGCGCAGCCGCGCGGCTTCCAAGGCGGCGTCGAACGCGTTCTTCCCCTGGTGCTGCTGCTGCGTGGCAAATTCCACGATCAACACCGCATTCTTGGCCGACAGCCCGGCCAGCACCACGAACCCGATCTGCGTAAAGATGTTATTGTCCATGTGGCGCAGCATGACCCCGGCGATCCCACAAAGAAGGCACATGGGCACGATCAGGATGATGGCCGTGGAGAGCGCGAAGCTCTCGTATTCGGCGGAGTGGGTCAGGAAAACGAACAGGATGCACAGCGGGAAGATGTAGAGTGCCGTGTTCCCGGCGGCCCTTTCCTGAAAGGCCAGCTCCGTCCATTCGTAGCCGTAACCGGGGGGGAGCGTGTTCGTGGCCAGCCGCTCCATCTCGGCGATCGCCTGACCGGTGCTGATTCCCGGCGACGCCACCCCGTTGATCTCCGCCGAGCGGTACAGGTTGTAGCGGTTGATCCGGTCGGGCCCGGTCGTGTCGCGCACGGTAATGACCGCGCCCAGTGGCACCGTCTGCCCGGCGGCGTTGCGCGTGCGGAACTCGGTGATGTCGGAAGCACGCACGCGTGAGCGTGCCTCGGCCTGCGCTATCACGCGGTACGTGCGGCCCAGAAAATTGAAATCGTTGATGTAAAGGCTGCCGAGGAGCGTCTGCAGTGTTTGGAAGACGTCGGAGATCCGCACGTTCTGCGTCTTCAACTGCGTCCGGTCGATGTTTACGTAAAGCTGCGGGACGTTGGGGCGGAAACTTGAAAACAGCCGCGTGAGCTGTGGATCGCGCTGCGCAGCGGCCAGGAGATCATCCGTAACGGCCCCCAATTCCTGCGGCGTGCGCAGGCCGGTGAGGTCCTGGACCTGGAGGCGGAAGCCCCCGGCCGTCCCGATGCCGCGAACCGGGGGGGGCGGGAGCGCCAGGGCATAACCCTCCTGCACCTGCGAGTACGCGGCGGAGAGTCTGCCGAGAACCGCCCCACCCGATAATTCGGGGTGCCCATTGCGCTGCTCGAATGGATCGAGGATGATGAACATCGTTCCCACGTTGGACTGATTGGTGCCCGTGAGAACTGAATACCCCGTGACCGCAAACGTGTCGTGCACGCCCGGCAGATCGCGCGCGGTTTTGGCCATCCGCTGAAGCACCGCATCCGTGCGGTCGAGCGACGCGGCATCGGGCAGCTGAAGGTTCACGAGCAGATATCCCAGATCCTGCTGCGGGATGAATCCCGTCGGCACTTTGCGGAACGCCAGGTACGTCAGACAGAGCAGCCCGCCGTAGACCAGCAGCGCCACGGCGCTGTAGCGCAGCACGTACCGCTCGGCAAAAACGTAAGCGGACGTGGTCCGCTCCAGCCCGCGGTTGAAGAGCCGGAAGAACCACCCGAACAGCAGACCCAGCAGCCGCGTGAGCGGGTCGCCCCGGCCGTGGCGCGGGCGCAGCAGCAGCGCGCCCAGGGCCGGGCTGAGGGTCAGAGAGTTGAACGCGGAGAGCAGTGTCGAGATGGCGATGGTGAGGGCGAACTGTCGATAGAACTGCCCCGTGATCCCGCTGACGAACGCGACCGGCACGAACACCGCCGACAGGCCGAACGCGATCGCGATGACCGCGCCGGTCACCTCGTCCATCGCGCGGTACGCGGCTTCCCTCGGGGCCAGCCCTTTTTCCAGCCAGCGCTCGATGTTCTCCACCACCACGATCGCGTCATCGACCACGATGCCGATGGCCAACACCATGCCGAACAGGGACAGGGTGTTCAGTGAGAAGCCCATCGCCTTCATCATGGCGCAGGTCCCGATGAGTGAGACGGGAATCGCCAGCAGCGGGATGAGCGTGGCGCGCCAGTTTTGGAGGAAGACCAGCACTACTAGCACCACCAGCGCCAGTGCCTCGAAAAGCGTCCGCACCACGTCGCGGAGGCTCTCGCGCACGAACGTGGTCGTGTCGTAAGGGATCGTGTACTCGAGCCCGGGCGGCCAGCTCGCGGAGGCGCGCATTTCCTTCATTCGCGCGTAAATGGCGTCGGCAGTTTCGATCGCGTTGGAGCCGGGGAGCTGAAAAATCGGGATGCCGACCGAAGGCCGGCCGTTGGTGTAGGCGTTCAGGTTGTAGTCGGCGGCACCCAGCTCGGTGCGGGCGATGTCGCCCACGCGGACGACCTGCCCGCTCTGGCCGGTCTTGACGATGATGTCAGCGAACTGCTTCGGGTCCGTCAGCCGTCCCTGCGCGTTGACGGTGAGCTGAAAATCCGCCGCCCCGGGCGGCAGCGGCGGCCCGCCCACGGTGCCCGCGGCCACCTGCACGTTCTGCTCCTGCACCGCCTGCACCACGTCGCCCACCGTCACCCCGCGCACCCCCATCGGCTGCGGGTCGAGCCACAGCCGCATTGAATAATCGCGCTGGCCGAAAAGCGTGATGTCCCCTACGCCCGGCAGCCGGGCCAGCGGGTCGCGCACCTGCAACAGTGCGAAGTTGCTGATATAGAGCGAGTCGTAGCGATTGTCGGGCGAGAAGAGCTGCACCACCAGCGTGATGTCGGGCGAAGCCTTGCGTACGGTGATCCCCAGCGCCCGCACATCGGCGGGCAATTGCGGCTCGGCCATCGCCACGCGGTTCTGCACCTGCACCTGCGCGATGTCCAGGTTCGTCCCCAGCTTGAACGTGACGGTAAGCCGCATGCTCCCGTTGTTCCCGCACTGGCTCGACATGTAGAGCATGTTCTCGACGCCGTTGATCTGCGTCTCGATCGGCGTGGAGACCGTGTCCGCGACCACCTGCGCGTTAGCGCCCGGATAGGTGGCCGTCACCGTCACCGTCGGCGGCGCGATCTCCGGGTATTGCGCGATCGGCAGCGTGTACATCGCGATGAGCCCGACGATCACCATGACGATCGCGATCACCCCGGCAAAGACGGGACGGTCGATGAAAAAATGAGCGAACCTCATGGGGGGCTCCCCCGCGTGGCCGGTCGAGTGCTGGCGGCCGGGGCGGTGGCCGGCCGGGTCTGCGTCGTCGGCGCGTCCGGCGCCTGTAGGTTGGGGTCTTCGACCGGCGGGAGCGCATCGGACGGGATGGGCTGCTCCGTCGGCGCGACCTTCGAACCTGGCCGCGCCCGCTGTTGTCCGTTAATGATCACACGGTCCTGCTCGCTCACCCCACTCTCGATCGCGCGCAGCCGCCCGAACAGGGCGCCGGGCGTCACCGTGCGCCGCTCGACCGTGTTGTCGGGACCGACGACGAGCACGAACTTGAGGTTCTGGTCCACGCCAATCGCCACGTCGGGCAGCAGCAGCGCGGGATACCGCCCGGTGCCCGGGACGCGCACGCGGACGAAGAAGCCCGGCAGAAGCGTGTGGTCGGGGTTGGCGAACACGCCGCGTACGCGGATCGTGCCGGTGCCGGGGTCGATCCGGTTGTCGATGAAGTCGATGACCCCCGCGTGCGGGAAAGTCGTCTCATTCGAGAGCTGCATCAGGACCGTCACGCGGCTTTCGCGGGCGCTGGCGCGCCGCTTTTCCCGTGTCAGCCGCTGGTATTTCAGCACGGCCTGCTCGTTGACGTCGAAGTAGCAGTACATCGGGTCGATCGACTCGATCGTGGTCAGGAGCGTCGCCTGCCCGGCGCCGCCGTTCACGAGGTTCCCCGGCGTCACGAGTTTGCGCCCGACGCGGCCCAGGATCGGCGCGACGACGCGGGTCCATTCCAGATCGAGCCGCGCCGCCTCCACCGCCGCGTTCGCGGCCTGAAGGGCGGCGTTCGCCTGGTCCGACGCGGATTTCACATTTTCGTAATCTTGCGCCGAAACCGACTGCTGCTGGCGAAGCAGCGTGTATCGCTGAAGCTGATCCGCGGCCAGCGTCGCCTGCGCCTGTGCCTTGGCCGCATCGGCAAGCCGGGCATTCAGCGCCGCCTGAAATGGGCGCGGGTCGATGACGAAGAGCAAATCCCCCCGGTTGACAACCGCCCCTTCGGTAAACGGCGCGGACTCGATGAACCCGCTGACCCGCGCCGCCACGTTCACCGTTTCAGGCGCCGCCGTCATCCCGGTATATTCGTCCCACTCCACCACGTCGTGCCGCACCGGCCGCGTCACCGTAACCGCCGCCGGCGGCGGCCCGCCCGCCGGCCCAGCGCCACGATCACAACCCGTAATCCAAGCCGCCCCAACGAGCGCAACAAGGAGGGCAATTAGAGCCGCATTGAGGAGAACGCCGCCTCCGCGCGTCGCCCCCACATCCCTGAAGGTGTGTTGCCGCCTCCAGGGAATCAGTCGACTCATCAGCACATCACGCATGGTACCGCCGGCCGGCGAGCAGACTCAGGCACGCCCACAACGGACAAACCCATGAGCCGCCAGCCGATCAACACATGCCATGCCGCCGCAACTGATCCCAAGCCAGAAAATCCCCGACCCGGCGTGCCGGACGAGGTACTTCCCCGGGGGGAGAGGGCAGGACTTCGGCAAGCTCAGCCGAGCGGGTGCGGGGCCGAGTATGAAGACGCGTTGATAGGCTTAACGCTTCCGATAGGGTCCGCACTGCGGACCGTCCCCGGCTGCGGGCGCAAGCGTGGTCCGTGGCGCGGACCCTATATCATTTGCGGTGGAATCGGCAATCAAGCGCAACCCGACGTTCCGCCCCTCACCCTAACTGTCTCCCCCGGCTACGAGGGAGAGGGGACCGGAGCGCCAGCCAGTGTTGCAGTGTTAATTCTCAGATTTCTTGGGGTGAATCTACACTGCTTTCCGCATAAGGGGGGTGGAAGAACGATCTGTAATCACCTCGCCGGCGGAACGACTCTTGGGGTTTCCACCTCCATGGGGCTGGGTTGGGACGTCGGCGCGCCCGGCGGGGGGAGGGGAGAATCGGGGCGGGGGAGGCGGCCGATCGAACGCTGGAGCTGCAAGTAGAACAGCTTGTAGTTGAACTCCTCGTTGGCAAGGCTTAGCTGCGAAGCGAGCAACTGGTCCTGGGCGGTCAGCACGTCGAGGTTTGTCGCGAGGCCGGCGGTGTAGGTTTGGCGGGCTTGGCGGTACGCCTCCTGAGCCGCGGCGACTTCGACGCGCAGTTCGACGACCCGGAGGTTGCTGGACTTCATGTTCTCGTAAGCCGTGCGAACCTGCTCGGAAACCAGCCGTCGCGTATGCGTCGCGTTCAGCCACGCCTGACGGAGCTGCGACCAGGCCGTCCGCACGTTCGCGTCGATCTGGCCGGCGGTGAAGATCGGCACGTTAAGCTGCACGATTCCGGCCCATTCGCTGAACGTTGGGAAGGTTTCCTTGTGCAGGAAGTAATCGACGTTGAGCGTGACGGACGGGTAATACTGGCCGATGGCGGCGTTGACGTTCTGGCGGTTGGCCTCGATCGCCGCCTCGGCGGCCTGGATGTCCTGGCGGGTGGACTCGGCGATGCGCAGGCTCTCGTCGGCGGAGGGAAGATCGTTAGGCACGGCCAACCGGTCGGCCAGCGGGGCGTCCTGCACCGGCGCGTCGACGAGAAAGGCGAGCATGATCCGCCCGTCGCGGACGTTGTTCTGCGCCTGGATGAGCTGCACGCGCGTGGCGGCGGCGGTGGCCTCCGTCTGGGCGACGTCCAGAGGCCGGGCCACGCCGGCCCGCTGCCGGCCTTCCATGTCGCGCACCCGCGCGTTCTGCACGTCCGTCGAATTGAGCAGCACTTTCACCGACCGCTCGGCGGCGAGGATCGTGTAATACGTCTGCGCGACGTTGAGCAATGTCGTCTGCTGGAGGTCCAGAAGCTGCGCCTTGCGCTGCTCGATGGTGAAGCCGACAGCCTGGTAGGTGTAGTAGTCCTGGAAGCCGTTGAAGACGTTGTAGCGGCCGGTGATGGGGGCGTCGGTGACGCCTTGTTTCACGGGGGCACCGGTGAAGGATCTGCCGCGTTTGTCGACCCAGCTATAGGTGGGTGCGAAGCTGATGGTGGGCAGGAAGGTGCTGAAGGCGCGTTCCTTGTTGATCAGCGCCTGGAGGTAATCTTCGCCGCCAGAGGCAAGGATCTCGTCGTTGCGGTTGGCCAGAAGCAGGGCGGCTTCGAGCGTCAGCGGCTCCGGGGAGGTGTAGGTGAACTTCGGGGGATTTTTGCCGTCGAGCACTTTGCGGTACTTCGCGACTTCCTTCTTCTGATCGACGACGCACCCGCCGGTAAGAATGCCGACGAGGGCCAGTGTCACGGTGAGGAACAAATGCGATCGGATTCGGTCGGAACGGTTCATTGCGATTCCCTTATATGCAACCTGAAGCTTTCAATTCGCGGCGGAAGAGGTTTAACCGCCCAGGCGCCAAGACACCAAGAATTCAAACACGAGGTATCAGCTCATCTCCGTTTCGCGTTCTCAGCCTTGCCGTCATGGAGCCTTGACGGTTCATTTCTTCTCAAGAAGCCGCTTTTCTGGCGGCGGGCCGGTCGGCGGCCAGGCCGCGGGTGAGGAGCTTGACGATCTGGCCCGCGGCGGTTTTTTCGTCGATGCCCTTGGGGCCGAAGAGCATCAGGGAACGCACCATGCCGGGGATGCACAGAGCCGTGAGCTCGGGGCGCGGATCGGACAACTCGCCGACGGCGACGCCGGCACGGATCGTTCGCTCGATCAGCTCCGTCAATTCGCGGCACTTACCGTCCCACGCGCCCTTCGCCCGGATTTTGGCGGCACCCACGGTGCGCAACAGCTCATACAAGTGCGGATGTTGATACGAGTATGCGACGAGTTCATGGACGATGCGCTCGAGCCGCATGGCGGCGGAACAGCCCGTGACGCACGGACGCCGCACGGCCGACGCCGCAATGCGCCTCGGATGGGCGAAACCATTTCTGAGTCCTGGCTTCGACGCTACCGGGCCTGCCGAAGTCTGGCTCCTGGCGCTGCCCCCACATTCATCCAGCTGCGCGTTCAATCGATCCACGAGCTGGGCGAATCCTTCGTACGTCAGCGTAAAGTAAAGGTCTTCCTTGCTGTCGAAGTAGACGTAGAGCGTCCCCTTGCCCACGCCCGCGGCGGCGGCGATATCGTCGAGGCGCACTTTGTGGAACGGCCGCGCCGCGAACATCTTCGCGGCGGCGGACGTGATATGCCTGCGTTTCTGCTCGTTGGGAACCTGCATCGTGTGCCACAGCCGCCCGGCTGCGTCTCTCACATTTGCCCAGGAAGCTACACAGCCGAGGGCGGCCTTGCCACATGCCGGGCATGTCTATGCCGCTCGGCATACGGCGGGGTCGAAGTTGCTACGGCGGATGAGTCGGCCTATACTCGCCGGCAAAACCGACTCAGCAGTCAGCATTGCGGACGGTATTGTAGGGGCGCTAACGATCGAGTCAATAAACCGGCCGCGACGATAAAGTATCCCTATGAGAAACACCATCAAACCTAGGCCGCGCCTCGCATCCGCCCGTGCCGCGGGGACCATTTTGCTCGGTGCCGCGCTACTCGCCGGCGGATGCACGAAGAAGGACCCGCCCGCGCAGCAGGCCAAAAAGGTTGAAGACCTGGCCGTGCCGGTGATCCTGCGGCCGGCGAAGATCGAATCCGTGCAGCGCAACGTCGAAGTCGTCGGAACCCTTTTCGGCGACGAGGACACGACCATCTCCAACAAGGTCCCGGGAAAAGTGATCGCCATCTATCACGACGTCGGCGATCGCGTAAAGCCCGGCGAGCCTTTGGCGCAGCTCCTCCGACAGGACTACCAGCTGGCCGTCAACCAGAAGCAGCGGGCGCTCCAGGAAATGCTGATTAAGTTGGAGACGGACAAGGTTCCGCCGGCCGATTTCGACGTGTCGAATTTGCCCGCCGTGCGCAAGGCCCGGCTGGAGTTGGGCAATGCCTCGGCGAAGTATGAACGCGGAAAGACATTGCACGATCAGCAGCCGCCCCTCTTAAGTGATCAGGATTTTTCCGACCTCACGACCGCGCGGGACGTGGCGAAGAGCACGTACGACGTAGAGCTTCAGACGGCGCGGACGCTGGTGGGTGAAGCGCGGACGCGCGACGCGGACGTCGCGGTGGCGCAGCAGGCGCTGGACGACACGCAGGTGCGCACGCCGCGGCCGGCGTCCGTCTACGACGCGGAGCAGACGCCGGACCTTTACATGAAGAAGGGCCACACGTACCTGGTCGCGAGCCGCATGGCGTCGGTGGGGGAGTTGAAGCCGACGATCACTGCGATGTTCCGGCTGGTGGACGACGACGTGGTGAAGCTCAAGGCCAACGTACCCGAGCGCTACGTGCCGGAGATTCACGAGATTGGGCAGGAGGCCGACGTCTTTATCGAAGCCTACGGCAACAAGGCATTCGAGGGGAAAGTCGCGCGGATCAACCCGCAGGTGGACCCGCAGAACCGCACGTTCCAGGTGCAGATCGACGTACCGAACGCCAAGCACCAGCTTCCGCCGGGCGCTTTCGCGCGGGCGCTGGTGAAAACGCACGTGGACGAGCGCGTGATCTTCGTCCCGCAGGAAGCGGTCGTGAGCTTCGCGGGGGTGAACAAGGTGTTCACGGTAAAGGACAACAAGGCCGTCGAGATCGGCGTCGATCTGGGCGACCGTCGCGGCGACTGGATCGAAGTGACGGCCGGCCTGACGGGCACCGAGCTCGTAGCCGTGAAGGGGACGAGCAAGCTGGCCACCGGCGTGCCGGTGATTGTTGAGCAGCCGCTTGCGCCGACGACGCGGGCGGTGGCGGGTGCCGCTGAATGAAGCCGGGCATTCATGAAGAGACGCGGGGACAAGGTGACGCGGGGACGCGGAGAGGGAGAAGACGATTGCAAAGTGCAAAATGCAAATTGGCGGAAAGGACGGGGTTGGGACCGCTCCTCAATTTGAAATTTCGAATTTCAGATTTGCGATCGATGCTCCCCTCTCCGCGTCCCCTTGTCCCCGCGTCCGTCCTGAACTACCGCGATCGAACAATGAAGGTGAATCAGTGACCCTTCCCGAAGTCTGCGTCCGGCGGCCGGTCTTTACGACCATGCTCATTCTGTTCCCACTCACCGTGGGGATCATGAGCTATTTCAAGATGGGCGTGGACCTGTTCCCGAACGTGGACCTGCCGATCATCACCATTACCACCACCCGCCCCGGCACCAGCGTCGAAGAGATGGAGACGGGTGTCACCAAGCGGATCGAAGACGTCGTCAATACCGTCGCCGGGATCGATGAGCTGCGCAGCACGACCAAGGAAGGTATCTCAAGCGTCGTCGTGCAGTTCGTGCTCGAGAAAAACCGCGACGTGGCCCAGCAGGAGGTGCAGGGGAAGATCAACACGATCCTCAGCCAGCTCCCCACCGGCTCGACGACGCCGATCGTCGACAAGTTCGACATCGACGCCAGCCCGGTCATGACCATCGCCATCTCGGGCCGGCGCAGTTTGCGCGAAGTGACGGAGCTTGCCGACAAGCAGATCAAGGACTCGCTGAGCAGCCTCGACGGGGTCGGTCAGGTTACGCTGGTCGGCGGGCTCAGGCGCGCGGTGCAGGTGACGATCGACCCCAAGCGGCTCGAAGCATTCAACCTCTCGATCGACGACGTGCGCCAATCCCTCGCTCGCCAGAATCTCGAATTGCCCGGCGGGCGCGTGGACCAGAACAGCCGGGAGCTGATCCTCCGCACCATGGGCCGCGTGCAGGAAACCAGCCAGTTCCAGGACGTAATCGTCGCCAACGTCAACGGCC
>JAQGHH010000373.1 GCA_028288945.1 Phycisphaerales bacterium | reverse complement strand
GACGGCCATTTCAAAACGGGTGACCTGGGGATGATTGATCCCGAAGGATATCTCCACATCACCGGCCGCAAGAAGGACATGATCATCGTTGCAGGTGAGAAGGCCTACCCGCGCGAGATCGAGGACGTGCTCATGGCGCACCCCGCGGTCGCGGAGGCGGCGGTTGTGGGTAAGAAGGACCCGGGCCGGGGCGAGGTTATCGCCGCCTTCGTCATCCCGCGCGAAGGGCAGAATGTTAAGCCGGATGAACTGCGCGACTTCTGCCGGCAACACGGGCTGGCGCAATGGAAGATCCCCCGGGACATTCAGATTGTTGCCGACTTGCCCCGCAGCCCGACGGGAAAAGTGCTGAAACGCGAGCTGGCGGAGAAGCTGGCTTCGTAATCAAAATTTTATAAATCGCTTGCCTTGTAATATGCTTGTCGGGCTCCGAGCGAATTGCTATAAGCGGTGGCCTTGCTGGGCAACAGGGGCTTGGAGGCCAGAGAATGCCATCACCGGAGCATCAGAAGCAGGGACCCGTGCGCACCCTGCTTGCGGCAGCCGGGATCGCCGCGCTGTCAGTCCTTCCGATTCCCACCCCGGCGCGGGCCGCGCCCCTTGATGCCATCGGCGTCACACAACTTCGCGCGCGGGACGCGACGTTGACGGGCACCGGCGTTTCCGTCGCGCAGGTCGAGGCGTCGCTGCAAGGCAGCATCACCGCCTTCGAAGTGAACCCGGCATTCGTCGTCCAGCCGGTCGGGTTATTCACTTACATTGGCGCAACCGGCGCCACCGTCGTGGGAACTTTCCCCAACGCCGTAGGCGTGGACTCAAGTCACGCCGACACCGTCGCGGGAAATTTCTACGGGACCGTCGGGGGCGTCGCGCCGGGTGTTCAGCACGTTTATAACTACGACGCCAACTACTTCTACAACACCCTGATTGTCGGCAACCAGCCGATCAGCGGCTCGATCATCAACCAGAGTTTCATCTTCACCAGCCAGACCGCAGCCGGCCAGCAGGAGGTCGATCGGAAGTATGACAACTACGCTTTCAACCACGGAGCGCTGTTCATCTCCGGGGCAGGCAACGGCGATACGAACAACGGGCGAGTGAGCGCTCCCTCGACCAGCTACAACGGAATCGGCGTCGCCGTCTACGGCGCGCCGTCCAGCGTCGGTCCCACCTTGGATAACGGCCGCTCCAAACCGGACATCACCGCGCCTGCGTCGGCGACAAGCTTTTCAACGCCCTTCGTCAGCGGCGCTGCCGCCCTTCTCGCGCAGGCCGGCGCACGCGGGGACGGCGGGCCGAACACGGCCTCCGTCGCCACCGACCCGAGGGTGATCAAAACCTTGCTCATCAACGGCGCGGTGAAACCCGCCGACTGGACGCATTCGCCCACCGCCCCCCTCGACACGCGCTACGGCGGGGGCATTCTCAACGCCGACAATTCCTACATCCTCCTGCACGCCGGCAAGCACACGTTCTCCGCCAGCAACACCACCGGCTCGCTCCTGGGCACCGCGCCCGCCAACATCACGGGCGTCCAGGACCCCGTTGCCGGCTGGGACTTTACCACCATCACCTCCACCTCCATCGCCGACGCGGTCAACCATTACGTCTTCCATCCGACAGCCGCTGCGGGAGTTTCAAGCTACACGCTCACCGCCACGCTCACCTGGTTCCGGCATGCTGACGAGTCGTCCATCAACGATCTCAACCTCTTCCTCTACGACGCAACGACCAGCACGACCACGCCGCTGGACAAGAGCATCAGCGCGGTGGACAACGTCGAGCACCTGTTCACGCTCAACCTGAAGCCCGGCGACGTCTATGACCTGCAAATCCTCAAGGCGGGCGGCCTCGCCGGATCGGCCACCGTGACCGATGCCGAGACCTACGCCCTCGCCTATAACTTCGCCGCCCTGCCCGAGTCGGCATCGCTCGCGCTGCTATTGGTGGGGCTGCCCATGCTCTTCGGCCGCACCTCGCGGCGCGGTGACGTCAAGGGCCAGTAGTCTTTTGCGTTGCAATATGCAGGGCGCCCCTACGGCTTCACCACATACGCCTTGTTCTCCCGCGCGATCTCCGGCGGCACCGCCGGAATGGGTTGATATGTCCGCGCGAATCGCTTGAGCTCCTCCGGGTCGATCAGCAGCCATGCCCCGCCCCGCCCGGCGGCCGGTCCCGCCCACGCCTCCATCAGGGATTTTCCGCCGGACGTATCCGCATCGAACACCGTTTTATATCGCAGCCGCGACATCGGAATCTGATACAGAAAGGCCCGCCCCTCGCCGAGCAGGATCAGCTTCTTCTCCTTGAGTTTCGCGTCGTCCCCCAACCCTTCGATCGCTTCTGGAGTCAGGTAGCGCAAGTCCTCGTTCCCGAGCGCCTGACCGTTCCCGGTCGGCAGGATAAGGCCCGCGCGCCTCGGGTCGGCATCGGATCCATACAGAAATGCGCAAAGGCGATTATTCACCCGCACCCAGCCGCTGATCGCAAATACCGCGACGAGCGCCGCGCCCGCCCACGGCACGCGCCGCCATTCAATCCGCGCCGCCAGCAATGCGGCCACCGGAATCGCCAACACGAAAAACCG
>JAQGHH010000337.1 GCA_028288945.1 Phycisphaerales bacterium | reverse complement strand
GGAGGAAATCGGCATGACCGCGGCGGCGTCTCTCAAGATCGGGGGCAAAAGCGTTCGCGTATCGAACCTGGACAAGCCGCTCTACCCCGGCGGATTTACCAAGGGGCAGGTGCTCGAATATTACATGGGCATTGCCCCGGTGATGCTGCCCTACTTGCGCGGCCGCGCGGTGACGATGCGCCGATTCCCCGACGGGGTGAAGTCCGGCACGTTTTATCAGAAGAATTGCCCCGACCACCGGCCGCCGTGGGTCGGCACTGTTCGCGTCGAATCCCGCGTCGGGGAAGCGCCCGTGGACCATTGCCTGCTCGACGAGCGGGCCGCCCTCCTCTGGGCGGCGAACCTAGCCGCACTGGAAATCCACGTGCCCATGGCGCGGGCGGCCAAGCCCGACCGCCCCACCGCGATGGTCTTTGACCTTGACCCCGGCCCGCCCGCGACGCTTCCCGATTGCATCCGCATCGGTCTTCGGCTCCGCGATCTTCTGGACCGTCTTGGGCTCGAGTGCCTGCCCAAGACTTCGGGACGCAAAGGGCTGCACGTGTATGTGCCGCTCAATACTGCCGTGACCTTTGACCAGACCAAGAATGTCGCCCGCGCGGTCGCGACGCACGTCTCAGAGCAGGAGCCCAAGCTTGTAAACGTAAACATGAGCAAGGCGCAGCGCCCGGGAAAAGTCTTCATCGACTGGAGCCAGAACGACGTACACAAGACGACGGTCTGCGCCTATTCGCTGCGCGCGACGGAAGAGCCGCGGGTTTCGACGCCGGTGACGTGGAAGGAGCTTGAGGCGGCGCTCGCGTCCAAAGGTAGGGAGAAGGCCCTCAACTTTTCACCAGCGGATGTGCTCAAGCGCGTGGAGAAACTCGGAGACTTGTTCCTGCCGGTGCTCAAGCAACGCCAGGTGCTGCCGTCAACTTAAGGCGGTCATCATCTGCCCCACCCCCTGATAACAGAAAAGAATGCCCGCCCCACCAATCCACATCGACGCCCGGGCCCTAGGCATCCCTCTTCCCGCCGTCCTTGCGTTGGTGGACAATGCTGCGATGGAAGAATTCGACTCTCACACGGAACACGCGCAGGAACAGGCTCACGAGGCAGCCCACGAAGCGCGGGAGCGCTGGGTCATGGGCGTGGCACTGACGGCCGCAATCCTCGCGGCGCTGGCCGCGGTGGCGAGCCTGCTCTCCGGCCATCACGAGCACGAGGCGATGGTCGAGCAACTCCTGGCTTCCGATCAGTGGAGCTATTACCAGGCGAAAGGGATCAAGGCGGCGATCCTCGAGCAGCGCATCGAAAACGAGCAACTCAATGGCCAGGAACCGCCCGCCGTGCAGATGAAGAAGTTGAAGGACTACAAGAAGGAACAGGAGGATATCAGCGTCAAAGCCAACGAGGCTAAGGAATCCTCGAAACTGCACGACCGCATTCACGTCACCTTCGCCGGGGGCGTCACATTGTTTCAAGTGGCGATTGCGGTCGCGGCGATTTCGGCGCTCACGCGGCGGCGGGTGTTCTGGTTCGTGGGGATCGCGCTGGGGTTGGCGGCGGTCGGGTTTTTGGTCCACGGGCTGATGATCTGGGCACCGACTTTATCGCACCACCCGGGCTGAGCCCGTTTGACCCTTCATCGCTACGGCAATAAGATTGATCGTGCGCGACGGAGGGCCACCTGTATCAGCCCCCAAGCCGCAGCGACTCCCTAAAGAAATGAGCGAATGACACCGACCGAAACACGAGCCCCTGTTGTTCGTCCCACGGCGACACCCCCGAGCGCCGTCGGGGCGCCTGTGACCTTTGAGGAATTCGTCGCCAAGCTCCCCGCGAAGGAGCGGGGCGCCGTGCTCCGGCACGAAGCCGCGTGCGAAGAGGTGGACCCTGCCCATGCCGACCTGTGGCGGCGGATCGTCCGTCGGCTCGCGGCACTCGCGCCCCATGCGGTCCGCGCGATCGGGCAGCACACGCTGCAATTCTTCATCGCCGACGGCAAGTACCGCCGGCAGGTTTTCGCGCTGGACGACCACCGCGATTCCAAACTGATCGTTTATTCCCCCGACGTGCTGGATGCGGCGTTGCAGGCGGGCGTGATTGCCGCCGCCCCCGAGCCCGCCGAGCCGCGGGCGCTGGCCGTGCCGGGATCGAAGACGACGCTGTTCGTGGAGCAACTGGATTCCACCAACACGCCCAATCCGGACGCGTCGTTCAAGCACATGCTCGGGTGGAACCGTAAGGCGACGCGTACGACGCTGCTGTCGAGCGCCACGCCCCCGCAGATCGATGCCGCGGAGGCGATTTGGGCCCTGGCGGCACGCGAGTGGACGCCGCGGGGCTAAACGGCGCGATGCCTGTTTTCCAGTAAGGATTGACCCACTGGCAACTTTCTCACGGTCTTGCGGACAGATGATTCGGGCGATTTGCGGGCGGCGCGGCGGAATTTAGATTTCGCCGCGCCGCCCGAACGCATTAATGGCGTTCCGTAATCAACCGGCTTCTGCTATTTCGCACGGCGAGGCACCATGCCAGGACACGATCTCATCGTTATCGGCGGCTCCGCGGGGGCGACGGAGGCGCTGCAGAAAATCGTAGGCGGGCTGCCCGCAGAGTTCCCCGCCGCGGTGCTGGTGACTGTGCACACGGCCCCGACGGGGCCGGGGTTGCTCGCCGACATTCTCGACCGTTGTGGCCCGCTCCGCGCCCAGCGCGCCAAGGACGGCGAGCCGATCGTTCGCGGGCGGATCTACGTCGCCCCGCCGGACTTCCATCTGCTGGTGGACCATCGGCACATTCGGCTCTTCCACGGCCCGCGCGAAAATGGTTTCCGGCCCGCCATCGATCCGCTCTTCCGTTCTGCCGCCGGGGCGGCTGGCCCACGGACGGTCGGCGTCGTTCTTTCCGGCGGCCTCGACGACGGCACTGAGGGGTTAATGATCATCAAGCGCCACCACGGGACCGCAATCGTGCAGGATCCCGCCGACGCGCAGACCCCCTCCATGCCCCAAAACGCGATCGACCACTGCAACGTGGATCGGATTCTTCCCGCGGCGCAGATCGCCGCCGCCCTTGTCGAGCTGGCACACAGCGCAGCGCCTGAGGCCCCGGCGATAAAGGATGATGCGCCGGACGTGGCTGAGGTGGGCGAGGCGGCGCTGCGGTTTGGCCGTCCGGCCGACGACGCGAACGCCTTCACCTGCCCCGAATGCGGCGGCGCGCTCCGCGAAGTTTCCGAAGGGAAGTTGCGACGGTTCCAGTGTCACGTAGGCCACCGCTACAGCGAGCACGCTCTATTGGCCGCACAGAATGATGCCGTCGAGTCGGCGCTGTGGGCCGGGGTTCGCGCGCTGGAGGAAGCGGCGGCGCTGCGGCGCCGACTGGCCCGCGGGTCCGACGCCCGCTGGCCGCGGATCGTACAGGAGTACGAGCGGCAGGCGAAAGAAGCGGAGCATCGGGCGGCAATCCTTCGCGGCGTCGTACTGGAAACCCAGAACGGCAAGGCCCGCGGCGCGGTCGAGCCGCCCCGGGACGTCACCCCGCACGCCTCTTCACCGAACGGGTCGGGGCGGGTCAAACGCAAGGGCAAACGGACGGCCGCCTCGAAACGCGGTTGAAACGGTCAACGTCCTGCTAAATGCGGTCTCAGGGAAATCTCCGGTCGGAATGCGGTTCTCCCGGATCGACGGCCGACGCGGTCTCCCCTATCGTCTCAAAGACGACAATCAAAGCGGCATGTGGCGGGAGTCAAGGGTTCCCGGACGCCGCAGCCAGTTCTCCTTTCCCGATGACAAGCCCGGCGGCGGCGTGCGGCCGGGCTTGTTTTTTTTGCGCGGGCTTTGCCCGACCTCGGCTTGCGGTTTGTCGCGTTAAAATTGTGCTAATTAAGCTGTCGCGATTCCGCCTATCGCCGATCCCCCCGCCCCGGACGGTCGTCTAACATTCGTCACGGAGGACAAATACGTGAGCCAGCCCAACGAATCCCAACTGCGCACCACCCTCCAGCGCCAGCTAGAGAATTACCGTAAGAACCTGCTTTCCTGTCCCGCGGCGCAAAAACTTGCGTTCGGACTGCTGATTGAACAGGCCGAGCGGGAACTCGAAGCGCTGAACCAACCGACCGCCTCTCCCCCGCCAAGAGCCGCCACAATACCCCCGCCCCCCGGCCCCACGGCCGCTTCTTGATTCGCCGGCATTTCTACGCCGCCCGACGGTGAACTCGTCCGCGGCGGCTTCATGTAATTGCTATATAATTACAAAGACGGGCCGCAATTCACTGGAAGTGTTGCGCAGATGGAATAAAGTTTCACCTGCGCAGGTGAGATCGGCACGGGCCGTGGCGTACATCACCCTTTGAGCCGATACGGATTTGGCTTGCGCGGGCTGGACTGAATCAAATCCATGGCGAAGAAACAAACACAACGGGCGGCACGGGCCAGCGCCGCGAAACGCGAACGCGGCTCGACCGAGCGGCTACATGGCGCGCCCCCCCTCGACAAAGATCGGATTTCTCAGGCGGCCGATGTCGACGTTAACGGAGAGGCACCGTCCTCAATAGAGCCGATGGAGAAAGTGCCGGGCGAACCCCGGCCGCCGTTCGTGGTTGTCGGGATCGGCGCTTCGGCCGGGGGAGTGGAGGCGCTGGGCCAGTTCTTCCGCGCGATGCCCGTGGATACGGGCATGGTGTTCGTCGTGGTGCAACACATCGCCCCCTCGCAGGGGGGCATGCCCGATGTGTTGCGCTCGGCAACCCGAATGCCGGTGGCGCAGGCCCAGCACGGGATGCGGCTTGAGCCGGGCCACGTTTACGTCGCGCCCCCGCAGGCGCAGTTGGAGATTAAGGCCGGCGTGCTGCACCTGATCCCCCGCCCGAGCGACCACACCCGGTATACGCCGATTGACCATTTCTTCCGTTCGCTCGCCGAGTACGCGGGCAGTCGGGCCGTCGGGATTGTGTTGTCCGGGATGGGGTCGGACGGGTCGGCCGGGCTGCGCGAAGTGAAGGCGGCAGGCGGCATAGCGGTCGCGCAGGAGCCCGCAACCGCGCAACACGACAGCATGCCGCATGCGGCCATCGCCACCGGTGCCGTCGATCTGGTCCTCGCCCCGCCGGCAATCGCCGACGAGTTGGTCCGCATCGCCGGCCATCCGCTCCTGAATGATCCCAACGCGGGGCCGCCGGAAGATTTGGCGCAGGCCGAGGAGGCGGAATGGACCCGCGTTTTTCGGATGCTCCGCAATGCCAGCGGCGTGGATTTCACCCACTACAAGCGCCCCACGATTCAACGACGCCTGTACCGCCGAATGGTTCTGCACAAGGTCACTACCGTGGGCGGTTACCTTCAATTCCTTCGCGACAACCCGGCGGAGGTCAAGTCGCTGTACCATGACCTTCTCATTCACGTCACGCGGTTTTTCCGCGATCCCGAGTCGTTCGCGTCCCTGGCGACGAAGGTCTTTCCGACCTTGCGTGAGACGGGCCTGAAATTCCCCCTCCGCATCTGGGTGCCGGGGTGTTCGACGGGCGAAGAGGCCTACTCCATCGCCATTACCCTGGTCGAGTTCCTGGGCGACGACGCGGGCGCGATTCCGATCCAGATTTTTGCCACGGATGTAAGCGATCTGGCCATCGAGCGGGCGCGGACGGGCATTTTCGCCGACCACATCACGGCGGACGTCTCGCCCGAACGGCTGCGCCGGTTCTTCACGAAAGTGGACGGGCATTACCGAGTGAGTAAAACCGTGCGCGACATGTGCGTGTTCGCGCGGCAGGACCTGACCCGCGACCCCCCCTTCTCGAAGCTCGATCTGATCGTCTGCCGCAACGTGCTCATCTACCTGGATGCCGTCCTGCAAAAACGGCTGATGACGGTCTTCCATTACGCGCTGAAGCCGACCGGCTTTTTGATGCTCGGGAGCGCCGAGACGATCGGGCCGTACTCCGATTTGTTCGCGGTGACCGACAAGCGGCACAAAGTCTTCGCGAAGAAGGCGGGGGCCACGGCGAAGGTGGAAATCGACCTCCTGCCGCCGGACCATCAGGGCGCCAAGGTCGAACCGGGCCTCCGGCCCGCGCCCGAAGCGCCGGCCGGGGCGGCGGTCCAACAGGAGGTGACCCGGATCATTCTTAGCCGGTACGCCCCTCCCGGCGTCATCGTTGATAACGAGCTTCGGATCGTGCAATTCCGCGGGCAAACCGGCGATTTTCTCGAACCCGCGCCGGGCGAGGCGAGCCTTCAGCTTTTGAAGATGGCGCGCGAGGGGCTGTTATTCGGGCTGCGTTCCGCGGTCCAGGAGGCGCAGCACACGAATTCGGCCGTGCGCAAGGAGGGCCTGCGGGTGAAGCGCGAAGGGGTGGTGCGGGAAGTTGCGGTGCAGGCGATCCCCCTGGCGTCGCACGGCCCTGGTGCGCACTTCCTCATTTTGTTCGAGATGATGGACCGAAAAATCGCGGACGCCGAGGGGTCGCCCGCGGCCCCTGCCAAACCGGGAAAGGGAGGCAAGGCGGCAAAGACTGGTGGTACGGAAAACCAGCGCATCGCCCGCCTCCAGCAGGAACTGGCGGCCAACCGGGAATACCTGCAGTCGATCATCCAGGACCTCGAGGCCGCCAACGAGGAGCTTCAGTCGGCCAACGAGGAAATCCTGTCGAGCAACGAGGAATTGCAGAGCATCAACGAAGAGCTCGACACCGCCAAGGAAGAGCTCCAAAGCACCAACGAGGAACTAAACACGGTCAACGAAGAGTTGCAGGGCCGCAACGAGGAGCTCAGCCGCGTCAACAGCGACCTGACGAATCTGCTGGCGAGCGTTCAGATCGCGATCGTGATGGTGGCTGGCGATCTGCGCATCCGCAGGTTCACGCCGATGGCCGAGGAAATCCTCAATCTCATACCGACCGACGTCGGCCGTCGCATCAGCGACATCAAGCCCAAGATCGACTGCTCCAATCTGGCGAACCTCATCATCGAATCCATCGAAACGGTGGGGGTGCGCGAGCGGGTTGTGAAGAGTGAGAGCGGCGGCTTGTACATGCTGCGAATCCGGCCGTACAAAAACCTGGAGAACCGGATCGACGGCGCTGTCATCGCGCTCTTCGATACGCAGAGCGACAGCTGCTACAGCGAGTTGATTGAGGCACAGGCGTATGCCGAGGGACTGCTCGAAACGATCCGTGAGCCGTTGCTCGTGCTCGATTCGGACCTGCGGGTACGGTCGGCGAACAAGGCATTTTGCGAGATTTTTTCGGTCTCGGCTTCGGAAACCGAAGGCCAGTTCATCTACGACCTGGGGAACCGACAGTGGAACATTCCGCGGCTGCGGGCGCTGCTTCAGGACGTGCTGCCCAAGAACCGCCGGATCGAAGGCTTCCGCGTCGAGCACGAATTCCCCGGAATGGGCCCGCGAGTGATAATGATCAACGCCCGGCGGCTCGAGCGCGGCGACCACAGCCCCGGTTTAATCCTACTCGCCATGGAAGACATCACCGGCCACGAGCAATAATTCATCTGTTTGCTGTGAATTGCATTACTCTATTTGCCGAATTGCCTTATTCGGGCCGATCTTCCGGAATTTATATGGTGTTAAATTGGAGTGAGGCGGCTACGATTCTGTCTCATCGGGACCACGCCGCAAGGGCGTCGAATTGCGATTTCAAGGGAGCACACATCATGTCTATTCGAATCGTTCTGGCAGATGATCATCAAATCGTTCGAGAAGGGCTTCGTGCACTGGTTGCGGCTCAAGACGGAATGGAGGTCGTGGGCGAATCGTCCAACGGCCGTACCGCGGTGGAGATTTCCATCGACCTGAGCCCCGACGTGGTCGTCATGGATATCGGAATGCCCGATCTCAACGGCATCGAGGCGACCCGCCGCATCCTTTCCGAGAACCCGCGCTGCAAAGTCATCGGTCTTTCCATGCATTCAGACCGGCGGTTTCTCAGCGAGATGCTCAAGGCGGGCGCTACCGCGTACCTGCTCAAGGACAGCGCGTTCGAGGAGCTTGCCTCGGCGATCCGCGCGGTGGTGGCCGGCCAGGTCTACCTGAGCCCGCGCATCGCCGACGCGGTCGTGGACGGTTACCTCCACGGCAACGGCAACGGCCGCCAGCCCAGTGCCTTCGCCGTGCTGACCTCGCGCGAGCGCGAAGTGCTGCAGCTCGTGGCCGAGGGTCAGGCCACCAAGCAGATCGCCGCCTCACTACACGTGAGCGTCAAGACGGTGGAAACCCACCGCCGACAGATCATGGAAAAGCTCAACCTCCACAGCGTGGCCGAGCTGACCAAGTACGCAATCCGCGAAGGGCTGGCGTCGATCGAAGTGTGAACGCTCGAACTCCGAAAAGAGACTTTGCCGTGAAGGCGCGAAGCGACGAAGAGATGCAAAGAATTTGTCGCCAGATGCGGCAATATTCCACATGCAGTTCTTCGCGCCTTCGCGCCTTCGCGCCTTCGCGGCAAAGTCTTCTTTCTACATTCCCGGTCTCACGCCGCGCTCGGAATCACCTCGAATGCCCGATTTTCCGCCGGCTCCTGCGGCCTGGTCATCAGTGACACCACGACCAGCACCAGGAAACCGAGCGGGATTGTCACGATTCCCGGCTGGCTGAAGGGCGCCAAAGCGTTTTTGGGGTCGAGGTGGTAGACGGACGTGTACGCGGGGCCGCTCAGAAGCAACCAGGCCAGTGACGAAATCAGCCCCACGGTGATCGCGGCGGTGATCCCCTGCTTGGTCGTGCGCTTCCAGAACAGCAGCATCACCAGCGCCGGGAGGTTGGCGCTGGCCGCGACGTTGAACGCCCATCCCACCAGGAACGTTGGGTTCATCTCCTTGAACGCGATGCCCAGCACGATCGCGATAACGCCGACGATCACGGCCACGATCTTCCCCGCGCGAACCTTGTCGTGATCGGACATCGCCAGACGGAAAAAATTGGTCATGAGGTCATGGGCCACCGCGCCGCTTGCGGCAAGGATCAGGCCGCTGACCGTGCCCAGCACCGTCGTGAACGCAATGGCCGAGATCACCGCAAAAAGCATCGGCCCGAACGTCCGCGCCAGCAGCGGCGCTGACATGGCGTTGTTCGTCAGGTCGATCGCGCCGCTCGTCATCGCGCCCAGGCCCAGGAAAAGCGTCAGCACGTAGAAGAATCCAATGGCCGCGATGCCGACCACTGTGCTCTTGCGGGCGGCGGCTTGGTCTTTCACCGTGTAGTAACGGATCAAAATGTGCGGCAGGGAAGCGGTGCCGCAGAAGAGCGCGAGCATCAGCGAGAGGAAGTCGATCTTCTTCAGCGTGGCGTCGGGCTTCTTGTACTTGGGGCTCACGCCCGCGAAGGTCGGGCTGCCACCGGGCACCATGATCGCGCTTCCCGTGGTGGGCTTGGGATAGTAGACCGTGGTCTTGGTGCCGTCGGCGCTTTTCACGTCCTCCGAGGGCCAGAGGATCACCTCGCTGTTTTGCAGCGTGGACAAATATTGGAGCGGGCCGAGCGGGCCGGTGCTGGTCTGCCCGTCGGGAAGTTTGCTTACCTGCCCGACGGGGAATAGATCCCTTTCGCCCTTCCCCGTTCCATGGGGCAGCCCATTCACAAAGGAGACGCCGTTGATTTTCGCAAGTGTCTGAGTCTCCACGACGGACGTCGCATCTCTCGACGGCTTGCGCCAGGTGGTGACCGAGCCGTCGGCATTCTTCACGCGGACGTACGGCGGAAATGCCTCGCCTGTCCGACCCGACCATTCGCCATCGGGCGCGAGCGCCTGCGCGCCGGGCGCCGCTAACACTTCGGCCAGCGGCACCGTCCGAAATTCGTGTGCCCCTGCCGCGGCCCGGGTCGTGAGGCCGCGGTTGAGGATCATTACCGTCAGGAGCAGGCAGAAAATGACCAACAGCGAGCCTTTGATGAACTGCACGTAGGTCGTTGAGACCATCCCCGCCGTCACCACGATGAACACGACCACGACGCCGACGAGCACGACGCCCACGTATTCCGGGAACCCCAGCAGCGGCTTAACCAGCGCCCCCGCGCCGACCATCTGCGGGATCAGGTAAAAGATCGAGACGATGAGCGTGCTGATCGCCGCGGCAAGCTTGATGCCGGGCGAATTGAACTTCTTATCGAGCGCATCGGCGAACGTGAACTTCCCCAACCGCTTGAGCGGCTCGGCGATGACGAACAACGCGACGATCCAGCCGGCCAAATATCCGATCGAGTAAAGGAACCCGTCGTACCCATAAAAGGCGATCATCCCGCAGATGCCCAGGAATGACGCCGCCGACAGGTAGTCGCCCGCGAAGGCAATGCCGTTGACGAACCAATGGATCTGGCCATGGGCGGCGTAGTACCCCTTGGCGCTTTTGGCTTTGTTCCCGAAATGAAAACTGATCGCCAGCACCGCGCCAACGAAGAGACAAAAGACGATGAACGGCGGCCAGGTGAAGTGGTAAATCATCGCCCGCCCTCCTCGCCGCCGGCTTCAGGGGCGTCCGTGCAGAGCGCCATGTAAACGCAGGCCAGCGCGAACGCCGCGATGATCAGCCCCATCCCGTAGAGGATCGCGAGGTTGACGCCGCCAAAAGCCGCGACGGACTTTCCCATCGTGTCGGCGGCGAAGGCATTCAGCGCCACGAACCCCGCGTAAATGAGCAAATAAAGAAGGAACAGCCCGAGGCCCAGCCGCGCGTTCCGCGGCAAGCCCACGCCCTCATTGCCGGCCCCCGCGCCCGGCGTGTTATCGGATTTCACGCGCCGACTCCTAGTGAAATGGTTCCCATGATTGCGGTTGTGAGAAGAAAGTACGCGGGATGCGGGGATTTCACAAGCAGCCGGGCAGGCCGTCGATAAGCGTTTTCAGAACCTCCGTTGTGACATGGGCGTCCCGCCCATGCGGGTTGCGTGAGGAGTCGAATAGTCCTTCGAACAAAGCCTCTCACGTGATCGCGTCGCTCGCACGGGCGGGACGCCCGTGTCACAATACGGTTCTGAACCGCTCCTAAGCTGACACGGGTGCCGCCCGTTACGTGATCCGCGGCCGCTCAACGGTGCTACGCCAACACCGGTACTCACGAGCACGGGGGCAAGGCCGGAGGCATTTCCGTGTTCAAATTATTTCCCACGATTCTCGGCGTTCTCTTCATTTCCCTCCCCGCATTCGCCGACACGGCCAAACCGGCCGGCGGCTGGGTCAATATTTCCGACCCGGTTGTCAAAAAGCTCAAAGAGGAGAACAAGAAAATCGACTGGCCCGGTGAGACCGCCGGCATCACCGTCGACCCTTCGACGGGAGACGTCTACATGATCGTGCCGGGGCAGGGAATGTGGAAATCGAGCGACCGCGGCGAGACATTCGCGCGGTGCGACGGCGGGAAAATCGGGGGAAGGTGCGAGACGAGCTACTCACTCAACTTTGACACGGTGGGAAAACGCCTCGCGTGCTTCATGCTCGACGGCAAGGCGGGAATCTCCGCTGATGCCGGCGCGACATGGCGGTCGTTCAAGGATGTCGGCCGCAATTGGGACTACGCCGCGGTCGATTGGTCACAGGACGAACCCAAAAACATCTTCGCTGCCCGGCACGAATCCGGCGGCGAAATGTTCCTCAGCACCGACGGCGGCGCATCCTGGACGCAGACCGACAAGGACCCTAAGTACGACGCGGTCGGCATCTTCGACGAGAAGACCCTCGTGACGACCAAAGGCAACGGCGTCCTTCGCAGCACGGATGCGGGGAAGACCTGGACCAAGGTGTCCGATGCCCAGCCGGTCGGGCACGTCGTTCGTATTTACAAAGGTGTCGCGTACTGGCTGGCAAAGGACGGGTTCATTGTCAGCCGTGACAAAGGGGCGACCTGGTCGAAAATGGGCACGGCGGTTGAGGCGACCGTGGGGCCGTGGTTCGCGGATGACAAGCACATCGTCGTGGCGGGAAAAAAGGGGTTGTTCGAGACGACCGACGCCGGAGAAACCTGGAAGCTCGTCGCTCCGCTGCCCGAGGGGCACGACCTGTCGCGGCCGGGTTGGTTCACGAACATCGCATGGGACCCGATCCACGACGTGTTCTACGCGTCGCGCATGGGGAAGCCGGCGTATAAGTGGGAACGGAAGGGGTAGTTGCTGGTTGTTGGTTGCTAGTTGCTGGCTGCGGAAAACGGCGACACTCACTTTAAGCGTATGTCGCGCCCCGCGCAGGCAGGTTCTTCAAGGATTTCTTCACGATCCCATAAAGGCCGACGCGCTCGCCACAAGTTCGTCGAGCCGGGCGGCCGTGCGCTCGACGTGAGCGGGGTCGATGCCCACGTCCGTGAGGTCCGCGGGTTCCATCGATTGGTGGCAGGCGGTGAGATTGAAGCCGTGTTTCGAGCGGCAGCAGAGCGTGTCGGCGGCATAGACCATGTCCACCACCGTCCGATTCTGCCCCGTCAGCGACTTGGGGTCGTGGTGATGGCCGGCGACGAGCTGGCACGTGCGGGGGAACTTCCACAATTCGGCCAACGCCGCCCCCAGCTGCTGGTGGTCCACGCCGATGATTTCGCGTTCGAGCTCGCAGAATTCACGCGTGCCGAACTTCACCTGGTCGCAGACTTCGCGGAGCTGTTCAGGGTTGGCCTGCAGTGAAATGAGGATGCCGACGTCGTGGATCATTCCACAGAGAAAGGCCTCATCGGCCGCTGGCGAACGCGCCTGCCGAGCGAGGTCGCGGGCGGCGACGCCCACCGCGATGCAGTGCGTCCAGAGATCGCGGGCGGTGAACCCTTCGCAGAGCTTGCCCATGCGGAACAACTGCCCGATGCTCGCGGCCACCGCGATGTTCTTCACCGCGTTAAGCCCGAGCAACACGATCGCGCGCTCGATCGATCCGATCTGCCCGGGAAGGCCGTAGAACGCGCTGTTAACAACTTTGAGAATGCGCGTCACGAGCGCCGGATCGTGCGAGACGATCTGGTGCAGCTTGGCGGCGCTGCTGCGCGGGTCTTCGACGGTGTGGATGATCTTCGCCGTCACCTCGGGGATGGTGGCGATGGTCGTGACCTTCTTCACCATCTCCAGGACGCGGGACTGCGGGTCGGCCAAGCCTATGGACATAGCGAATTCCTTGCGCGAACGCGTAGGGAGGAAGACATCGCCTCCATGCTGGTTATCGGGACAGAAGGAGGGCGACTTAAATGCGGCAACTTCTTCCCCGTCCCCCTCAATTCCCCGTCCCGCCAGAAACATTCAAAACTCTTGACTAATGACCCCTATGTCATGATCAAGGTTCTGCAATCATTATGGGACCAGACGTTCGGGAGTCCTTGGCCTGGTCAGTATGCAATGAGCTTTCGCAAGAAGCGCTCGGGGCGAATGCGGGTAAGAGTGGTGGCAATTCGCCGGCCCGTGCCGCCGGTGCCGTAGAGATTTCGCGCGGGATAGCGGATCGGTGTGCCGTTATTCCAGATGCGCGCGAGACACTTCCTCAGGGCCGCTTCTTTGAAGGGCGAGTGGATCACGTTCGGGCCGTGCTCGCGGCCGGTCTGGCGGGCGCCGACGTCGAGCACCGGAGTCCCGAAGCTTGCGGCTTCGATGATCCCGGCGGAGCTGTTGCCGACCAGTACTGCCGCGTCGCGCATGAGCCCCAGGAACACCGGCCTCGGAATGTCGCGCCGGACGATGCGCCGTGGGTCATCGGGGAGCGCCTCCCACAGCGCTGCGATGCCGTCGCCGCCCGGGTCGGTGTTCGGATAGACGATCACGATGCGCTCGAATTCGCAACCTTCGACGGCATTGAGCAACACTCGTGCGGCGACTGCCTCGTCGTTCGGATCGGTGGTCTGCGGATGGAGCACCAACAGCGCAAATCGCCGCGAGCGCAAACTCGGAAAATCCCGTGAAATCTCCGCCTTCCTCGCGGCCGTGGGGATGTCATCCAGCCCCGGCGCGCCCGTTGCAAAGATCCGCCAGCGATCTTCACCGAGCTTTTCCAACCGCCTCGCGCTCAGCTTGGTCACGGGAAAGTGGATGTGTGCGAGCTTGCTGATGGAATGGCGCAGCGAATCATCGAAAGTTCCCAGCGCCCTGTCCCCGCCATGCACATGCGCGACGAGCCGCCCGGAGATATGCGCCGCCGACGCCGCGGCAAACGCTTCGACGCGATCCCCCACGACGATGACCACGTCGCTCTCAAGTTTGTCGTATACCGCCGCCAGTGACGCGGCCGCTTTACCGGTGGCCGCTGCGGTTGCCGTGGTGCCTCCGTTGCCCCGTGGCCAGGGGACGACCGCGTCTATTTTCCATTTCTCCGTACGAATCGAATCGATCGTGTATCCGCGCGAGCGATCGAGATGCATGCCGGTGACGGCGAGTTGAAGTTCGAGGGCGGGATGGTCCGCGATGGCGCGGATGACCGACCGCATCAGACCGAAGTCGGCGCGCGTACCGGTGACGAAGCAGACCCGACGCTTAGAAGATCCAGCATTCCCGCTCATGCGGCGTCCGAGAACATGTCCCATTGAAGCAGCGACCCGGCGGTCACCGGCCTTTGCACGCGAAGGCCGATCGCCTGCGTGATCTGGGCCGCCGGAAGGCCCGTACCCGGCCGCTGAACGGTCACATCTTCCTCCCGAAGCACCTCGCCCGCCTTCAGCGCCCGGCGCGCCACAAGGCTCTGTCTGCTGGCGAGGCGCACGTCCAGCTCGATGTCGAGCACGCGCTTGCCCTGCGTGCCGCGCATCGTATCGGCCTCGCGCACGAGCTTGACGTATCGCTCGAACTGCGTCGGGTCGCTGCTGGCCGAGTGGTCGGGGCCTTTGGCCGCACGGTCGTAGGTGAGATGCCGTTCGATGACCGTCGCGCCTGCCGCGGCGGCCAGTGCGCCGGAGACCACTTCCGTCGTATGATCGGAGTACCCCACCGGCACGTCGAACCGTTTTGCCAATTCGATGATCCACGAAAGATTCGCCTGCGACGCCGGCGTCGGATAGCTGCTGATGCAGTGCAGGAGCGCGAACTCCGCGCCGCGCTCGCGGAGCCAGCCGACGCTGGTATCGACCTCGGCCATCTCGGCCGCGCCCGTGGAAACGAGCAGCGGCTTGCCGATCCGCGCCGCCGCGGATAGCAGCGGGTGATTCACCAGATCGGGCGAGGCGATTTTGATCGCTGGGAGGCGCAACGCTTCGATCGCTTCGAGGTCGGTGGGAGAAAACGGGGTCGCGAGCGGGATCATCTTGCGCTCGCGGATTTCCTGGACGATCCGGCGCAGGTCGGGCATCGCCAGCTCATACCGGCGGAGCATGTCGATCGGACGGGCGTCGGACGTGTTGGCCTGCTGATAGGTCGCGAGGCCGGCGGTGGCGTGCATCAGCGTCGTGGCGCGGAAGATCTGAAGCTTCACCGCGTCCGCGCCGCATCCCGCCGCGATGCGCACCAGATCGAGCGCTTTTTGCACCGAGCCGTCGTGGTTCACCCCGATCTCGGCGATGACGAGCGTGGGGTGCCCTGGTCCGACGAACCGGCTTCCGATGGCGAACGGTTTCATGATGCGATCCTGACGGTTGGGGACATGGCGACGTTCTCGCCCGCGGCTTCACGGAGGACGGCCTCCGCCCAGTAAAGGTCGCGGAGCTGGTCCACTTCGACGGTCTCCCCCGCCTGCGTTTCAAAGCCCCTTCGATCCACGCCGAAAAAAGCATGCGGGTCGCCGGGATTGGATCGGCCGCGGAGCATCGACGCCCGCGAAACCGCCACGACAGCCCCGTCGTGCAAAAACAGCGGGGCCAGATCCTGCCGGCGATGAATACTTCCCGCTTGCACGGGTACCACGCGATCAACTTCCAATCGCGACATCCAGGCCGGGTGCCATTTGCCCACCGGGCAAAAGGTGCGGACTGAATCGCAGCCGGTGTCGGCGAGCATTCTCACGGCCCGGTCGATCACGCCCGCCCCGCGGACGGGCACGTTGCCATACAGCACCACCAATGCATCGGCACGAAAGCCCGAACTGCATTCGACCGAGTCGAGCGCGTGGAGCATCACGTCTTGAACCGAAGCATCCGAAGTCGCCAGATGGGCCGGGCGGACGATCGGCTCAAACCCCTCTGCGATCGCCAGCCGACGCACGACCGGGCAATCGCTGGAGACGACGACATGCGACAGCGATTTCGCATTCCTGGCATGTTCGATCGTGTACGAAATCACTGGCCTGCCGAGCAAGGGCAGCAGGTGCTTGTTGGGCAACCCCACGCTTCCGGCGCGGGCGAGAATGACTGCGAGGACGTTCATTTATTTCTTTCCTGCTCCCTCTCCCTAGGAGGGAGAGGGGACCATACAGCTCACGGCCGATGCCATTCCCTACAATTGCCACATACGCTGTGCCTTTCCCAAGCCGCGTTATGGTGATCGGCCCGCAACACTCCAAACCGTTTCTGCCAAACTTCCGTGATCGCATCCCGGCCGATTTCGCCCAGCGCCTGTTTGCCCAGCACGTCTTCCTCACACGAGACGATCCGCCCGTCGCATAAAACCATGAGGCGCGACGCGAGGCGGACACAAGGCCGACGCCGCGGCGGCGACATGTCGGCGACGGAGACGTCCGG
>JAQGHH010000333.1 GCA_028288945.1 Phycisphaerales bacterium | reverse complement strand
TAGCTGACCGTGACGCCGCCGGCGTTGGCGAGGATGTCGGGGAGGACGGTGACGCCGTTCTCGCGGAGGATCTCATCCGCCTCGGGGGTGGTGGGGCCGTTGGCGCCTTCGCAGACGATGCGGGCCTTGACGTGGGGCGCGACGGTGGCGTCGATCGTGCTTTCCATGGCCGCGGGGATCAGCACGTCGCACTCGCAGGTGAGCAGCTCTTCGTTGGTGATGGCGTCGGGGCCGGGGAAGTCGGTGAGCACGCCGTTCTCTTTGTAGTAGCGCGTGGCGGCTTCGATGTCGATGCCGTTTTCATCGTACAAGCCGCCTTCCTTGGCGCTGATGGCGACGACGGTCGCGCCCCGCCCGGCGAGCAGCCGGGCGGCGTGGGAGCCGACGTTGCCGAAGCCCTGGACGGCGATGCGCACGTCTTCGAGCTTCTTGTTCTGCGTGCCGAGGAACTTGCGGAGGATGTTCATGACGCCCCGGCCGGTGGCTTCTTCGCGGCCGACCGATCCGCCGAGCGTCACGGGCTTACCCGTCACCACGCCCAGCGACTGCTGCCCGACCATCATGGAGTAGGTGTCGAGCACCCACGCCATGATCTGCGCGTCCGTGCCGGCGTCGGGGGCGGGGATGTCCTGCATGGGACCGATGATGGGCATGATCTCGCTGGTGTAGCGGCGGGTGAGGCGCTCCTTCTCACCCATGGAAAGCGCGCGGGGGTCGCAGACCACGCCGCCTTTCGCGCCGCCGTAGGGCAGATCGACGAGCGCATTTTTCCAGGTCTGGAGCATGGCCAGGGCCATGACCTCGTCCATGTTGACGGCGGAGTCGTAGCGGATGCCGCCCTTGAACGGCCCGCGGGCGTTGTTGTGCTGCGCGCGGTATCCGGTGAAGACCTGGATGCGCCCGTCGTCCATCTTGACGGGGCAGGAGACCGTGAGCACGCGTTTGGGGGTGGACAACACAGTCCGCCAGACCGGGTCGAGATTCATGGTGGCGTAAACGCGGTCGAAATACTGATGCGCGTTCTGCCAGAACTTGGAATGGTGCCGGGGTCCGGGGATGAGGCGGTCGGTTTTTTGGTCCATGGCGTGGAGGGGTTAGGTGCCCAATCAACAGTAAGATAGCCCGGGCCAAAAGGAAAGTCCCAGGTGGGATTCACCACGGAGCCACGGAGGGCACGGAGAAGAGGAACTTCGAATCGTGGTTAGAGGACCCGCCGAATGATGCCGTCTTTGAGGGGTGGGACATTAAAATTGATCAGGAGGCTTATGTAATCCACTCCGCGGGGGTTACCGCGACTGCTTGCGGATGGTCATGTCGAAGTTCTTGACCATGGATTTGTACATTGTCCAGACGACCGCCGTGTAGGCGGCTACGCCGATCCAGCAGACGACGAAGACGACGCCGCGGCTGGTGAAGGCGTCTTCGCCGGTGAACGAGTCCCCGGCGAAGGTGTAGGGGTCGATCATCACCGTCAGCAGCGTGAAGGGGCTGAAGCCCGAGGCGATCAGGCCCATCATGCCAGTGTTCTTTGAGCCTTGGAGCAGCGAGTAGCCGCACCAGCCCAATGCGCCGCACGCGCCCACCACGATCCCCACGCTGCTCATTACCGCGACCACCGTCTTGCGGCAGCGCAGCGACATCTGCATCCCCAGGATCGCCGCGAAGGCCACCACGATGACCAGCATCCCCGGAAGCAGCAGCACCGACTCGGGCAGCACGATCCATTGGAAAGACGGGTCGCTCCAGTTGCTGAATCGGCGGACGCAATCATAGATCACGAAGATCAGCGCGCTCGCCACCGACACCGCCACCAGCGGCAACACAAAGCTCACGAGCCCGCGCAGCTTGCCCCAGATGTAATAGCGGCTGGTGATCGGAGTCGTCAGCAGCAGGTCGAGCGTGCCGTCCTCCTTTTCGCGCGTGACGGTGGACGCCGCGGCGTTGGTGACGATCAGCAGGATGACGGCGAATTCGATCGTCGTCACGCCAAGCAGCGCCGTCCGCGCCTCGGCGGCGCTCAAGCGGCGGCCGGTGTGGTGGACGTCGAGCTTGAGCCAGTACGTCGCCCCGGTGCCGGCGTTGGGCTCGGCCTGCACCGACAGCGACTCGGTCGACAGGCGCGAAAGGAAATCGGCCTGGTCGGTAATGGGCGTCTTGTCTCTTTTTTCCTCCCCTTTGGCAACTTGCGGATCCGTGTAAAGGATCGTGGTCTGCGGGGTGAGCAGGAGTGTCTTTACTTCTCCGCCCGTATAGACGGAAAGTTGTTTGGTGTCGGGGTTGTAGGAATTGCCGTCAATGGTGCTGGCGTACGTCGGGGCCTGGCGCGTGCCGTACAGGGCGGCGATGACCACCGCGCCGACCAGGCCGGCGGCGATGAAGCCGTAGCGAAGCACCGAGGCGCGGGCGGCGGAGGCTTTGGTGCGGGCCTCGCGCCAGGCGATCGGGTTGCTCCAGACGGTGCGCGGCTTGCGGGTGCGGTCGCCGCGGGTGATCCCCAGGCGCTGCATGACGTGCGTGCGGAGCGACGTCGTGGACTGGGCCAGCCGACGCAGCATCAGGATGGACGGGGAGATCAAAACGAAGCTCAGGACGAACATGAACGTCGTGTAGAAGCTCGCGGGGTTGGTCAGGTACCAGGCCCACGGCCAGCCGGTCAATTCCTTGGGCAGGTCCGCGGCCAGCGGGGGCGAATAACTGGCCTCGTGGAAAATCGTCCGTAGCGCCAGGAAGGGGTTGATCCCCGTCAGCCAGCTCGTTTTCGACAACTCGACCACATTACTGGTCGTGTTGATCGTGGAAATTTTGAAGTACGGAACCTGGTCGAGCACGAACGTGCCGACCATGTAGATCACGATGAACAGGTAAAAGCTGAAGATCGTCCGGCGGGTGCCGACCTTGAAGACGGCGATCGCCATCGCCAGCGCGCCGGTGGCGAACGCGGTGCCGGCGGCGATGAGGAACGACTGCACGATCGCGCTGATCGCGACCCCGCCGAAGATCTGCGTGATCGAGAAGACCGGGATGCCGCTGATGAGCAGGGCGATCACGAAAAACAACCGCGAGAGCAGCGAGCCCAGGACGATCTGCCCGTTGGTGAGCGGGGTCGCCAGGAGAATGTCGTAGGTCTGGCTGTCCTTCTCCTGCGTGATGGCCCCCGCGGTGAAGATCGGGGCGAGCAGGGCGACGAGAGCGAGCTGGCAGTAGCTGAGGGTTTGGAAGAGGTTGGCGCTGGTCTTGGCCAGTTCGGAGAGGTTGCCGGTGCTGGTGCTGCCGGTCATCAGCGAGAAGATGACGACGCCGATGAGCAGCCCGAGATAGCCGCAACGGATGAACAGGTCGCGCTGCCGCTTGCCGTTCATCTGCACTACGCGCATAAGAATCGGGTTCGCAGGAATGAGGCGCCAGAAGTATTCAGCGATTCCGAGCATAGGGATTTGCGATCTTGCGATTGCCGATTTGCGATTGGGAGATCACAAATCCAGCATCTACTGGACCATGCCTTTCGTCAGGCGCATGAACGCGGTTTCGAGATTTACCTCTTCTTCCTTGAGCAGCGTCAGTCTGTAGCCTGCGCTCAGCAATCGTTGCGGGACGAAACTGAAATCGTTGACCCCGTCTTTCAAGGCAACTTCCATGTAGCCGTTGTTGGCATTGACGTTCGCTACGTTCGGGTCCTGGCTAAGCAACGCGGCGGCCAAGTCCTGGTTCTCGGCGACGCCAACGTGCAGGACCGTTCCCGTCTTGGCGCGCTTGACGATGTCGGCGACGGGGCCGCTGTAGATCAATTCGCCCTGCTCGATGATGCCGACCTTGTTACACAAATCGGCCAGCTCGGGCAGGATGTGGGAGCTGATGAGGATTGTCTTTTCGCGGCGCTGCAATTCCTTGAGCAGTTCGCGCATCTCGATGCGGGCGCGGGGGTCGAGGTTGCCGGCGGGCTCATCCAGCAGCAGCACCTTGGGGTCATGCACCAGCACGCGGCCGATGGAAAGGCGCTGCTTCATGCCGCGGGAAAGGCCGTCTACCGGGGAGTCTTTCTTGTACGAAAGGTCGGTCAGCTCCAGCACGTCGTTGACGATCTTGGTGCGGGCCAGCCCGTTGATGCCGTACGCCGCGGCGAAGAATTCCAGGTATTCCTGCACGACCATGTCTTCGTACGCGCCGAAGTAGTCGGGCACGTAGCCGATGAGCGGGCGGATTTGGCGCGACTGGTATCCGACGACGTAATCGCAGACGCGCGCCTCGCCCCAGGTGGGCTGGAGGAGGGTGGCGAGGATCTTGATGGTGGTGGACTTGCCCGCGCCGTTTGGCCCGATAAACCCGAAGCAGTCCCCCTCGTTGATTTCGAGGTTGAGGTTCGACAGCGCCACGAGCGTGCCGTAACGCTTGGTGAGGTTCACGGTCTTGATCATCACCGCCATCGGGATCCTCTTTTGTTAGTTGTCAGTTGCAAGTTGTCACTTGTCAGTGGCGGAAGCTCTTGCCCAATCGACATGCTCTTCCTTCACTGGCAACCGACAACTGACAACTTCTCACTTCTCCGCTTCCTTTTCCATCTCACTGCGGTCTACCGGGAGGGCGAACTGGTAATAGATACGGCCCTGGCCCTCGACGCGGGAGCCTTCGACAATGAGGGGGAACGGGAGGCCGCGTTTGTCATCGTCGGACTGGGCGAGAACCACGAGCCTGCCCGCCGCCACGGAAGGGGACATGTCCAGCATCCGCCCGCCGCGGCGGAGGAGGTCGACGCGATGGGCCCCGTTGGGGGCCAGCAGGTTCCTGCCCGGCCCAAGGCGATCGTAAAGGCTCATGATGGGGAAGCTGCGAGGATTCGGGTTGGTGAAATCGCTTTTGCCGCGGTCATCCTCGCCGCCCGGCAGACTATTGCCGCTACCCCATTCCGTGGCCCAGTATTGATCCCAGTATCCGTCGATAAAGCCCTTAACGTTCCCGCCGGGCCCAGGGGGGTGCCAGTTGCCGCTAATGCCAATGTTCTTCGCGTTCTTAGAATCGAACTCTTTATTGAGGTCCAGACTCTTGTCCTTATCCCAGTGCGGAACGAACAGCACCCAATCATGTACGTCGGTGCTGGACTTCACATGGTTGAAAGCGAAGTAAACGTTCTTCAAGTCGGCGCCGGTCTGATTGGTCAGGGTTCCTGTAATGATACCCTTGTCGACGCCGACGAGCCGTGCGGAACCACCGATGCCGGTTTGCAGATCGCCCACCCACCGGGCCTCGAGCTTCTTGAGCGTGCTTCGGAACGGGACTTTGATGCTCACCGGCTGCGGGTCGTCGTGAACGGGAATCGAATAGACCTGCGCGGCCGGGAAGTCGGACTGGGGGACGTACAGGGGGTGAATCTGCAGAGGCGTCACGTAGCTGATCGCGTCCTTGGCGGCGTCCTTGAGCGTGACGGCCTGGTCTCCATCACGCGGGATGTAGAGGCCTACACGGCTATAGATAACCGCGGGCTCGCCGGGAGTGGAGCGGACAATCGTGAGGTGGCGAACTTCCGCGTCGCCCCGCAGCAGCAGGCGGACCACCACCACGGTCAGCGCGGTCCCGACGAACGCCCACGCGCCGAACACAAACCAGTTGAGTTCCTTGCGTTTTTTCCCGGCCAGGAAGAAGTACGTCCCCGGCCCGGACGCCACCCAATAGACGACGAAGAAGAGGATCGCCAGGAAAATATACGTCGCGCCCTTGGAGGTGTAGTCGGTGCCCTGAAGCATGGAGAGCCCGAAGTCGACAACACCGTCGCCGGATTCGTAGGGATTCTTTTCCTTGATGTAGTCACCGGCCAGGTGCGTGTCATTGTGCCACCCGATGACTTTGTCCCAGACGTAGGGCCAATTGCTCGAATAGGTTCCGGTGAGATTGGGGTCGCCGAAGTCTTGCGCCACCCACGTGACACACCCCAGCCCGTGCGCCCTGCGGACGACGTAGGGGGATCGGTCGCCTTTCTTCCAATTCTCCCAAACCTCGACCACCGCGCCGTCTTTGGGCCGGGCGCGGGCGATCTTCGTCTGCTTCATCAAGTGCCACTTCTGAGTGTGCTTTACGTTCGGGTCATTTGACTTGAATCTCGCAAGTTCGGGCAACGCGTCGATCGGGTTGTCCGGACCCGACTTGGACTTGGGCGAATCCGAGTCAACTAAATCCTTATCCTCGAAGTTGATGAGCCAGTTGCCCGTAGCGTCCTTCGTTTCGACGGGCAGCATCGCGGCCAGGGCTTCGATCTTCTGCCGGTCGGGCGGCTGGCAGACAATCAGCTTGCCCCCTTCGCGCACGTATTCGTCCAGCGCCTCGCGTCGCTTGGCGCCGGCACTGTCCAGCGAATCCGCCTGGGCGTTCAGCCAGACGACCGCGTCGATCGACGCATAGTAAAGGACATTCTCACCCAGGTCGGCGGGGCGTACGGTGATCGGGACGATTTCTTCCGTCAGGCCCATGATCTGGGAGTTGCTGTATTCCTCGAATGCCGGCTTGCTGTTGGTATCGGGGTCGGCAACGACGAGCACCATTCGCTTGCCGTGGGCTCTTTCGAACCCGCCGCCGTTGGTGCTGTCTTCGTTGGTGATGGTAATCCGAACGGGCAGCCGCTCGACCACTACTTTTGCATCTTCGGGGCGCTTGCCATCTCCCGGCCGCAGGCAGACGCGAACTTGCAGCGCCTTCTGCAAAGCCGCCATGCTCCCGGGGCCCGAAGGCAAGCCGACCGCTTCATGGTCCGGCCGCGGCAGGAAGTACATCTGGTACTTCTCCTGCACCTTGGGGCTGAGCGTAATGTCTTTGGTATAGAGGACCCGGTCTTTGTCGAGGTCTTCCTGCCAGACCTGAAGCTGGTACTCCATCGGCTCGCTCACCTGCGAGGTGAGGTTGACCACCAACGGCGTCCAGCAATCGGGGCGGTAATGGTTCTCAAATCCAACGCTCTCCACGAACCCGGTCACCTGGGCCGTAGCCACCGATCCGAGCAGTAGGATAAGCAACCCCGCTAGGAAGGAACGCATTGTGCAGCGAATGTACGCCGGGCGGGCGGGGGCGTCAATGAATTTGCTTTTGCTGGTTCAGGGTTCAGGAAGAAAGAAGAGTCAAAGAGTAAAGGGTGAAGAGTAAAAGGGCATGAACTTCGGTCCGACTCGGATTGAATGCAAACTGCAAAGGTCAAAATTGCGCACGGAGGTTGATGCCCTTTTACTCTTCACCCTTTACTCTTCTTTCTTCCTGAACCCTGTCCCCGACTCATTTCACCGCGGCGGGGGCCTGGACGGTCACGAACACGTTCTCAAACGCCTGGTTACCTTTCGAATCGGTCGCGCGAAGGGTGACCTGGTGTCGGCCGGGGGGGAGGTCCTTGATCGTGAATGAGACCGTCTCCTCGGGGCTGTCGTAAATTTGGTTGGTCGGCAATACGAATTGCCATTCCTTGCCTGAATCGACCGCGTACTCTACCGAGGCGACCGTGCTTGTGCGGTCGACGACCTTCAGGTCGATCTTCACCGCGTTGCCTGTGGGCTGTGACTTGACGTCGCCTATGACCGGCGGCGTGTTGTCCACGAGGACGGGGTCGCTGATGCGCGTCACCGTCCTGCCGGTGCCGGGCGGATTGGAGGCGGCGTCGGAGGCCGTCACTTTTACCTCGTACCGGCCGTCCGCGGCGGTGCGGGTGTCCCATTCGTACGTCGTTTCGGCGAGCTTGTCCTTCAGTAATATCCACGGCTCTTCGCCGACCCGGCGGAAATAGAGCGCATAAGCGAGCGTGTCATTATTCGGGTCGGACGCTTCCCACGTGATCGTCTGCCGATGGCCCTGTTGACCGGCCTCGGACTTTTTCGGCGTGCCTGTGACGGCGGCTTCGAGTTCGGCGGCCAGATCCGCCCTGGCGTCGCCGCCGCCGATCTTGATCGACTTGATCACCGGCGGAAGGTTGGGGACCTGGTATGCCGTCGTAACGTCTTCCACCACGGGCGACACCTTGCCTTCATTGCTCGCGAACGTCAGGCGGTATTGCAGGAACCGCGCGGAGGGGGAGGCGACTTGCACGAACTCGGTGGCGGGGACTTCGTCCGTCCACTTCGACCAGCTCTTCTCCGCGGGGTCCTTTACGTTTCCGCTACGGGTGGAGAGCGTCAATGACGTGCCGGCGGGGAGTGCGCCGTGCAGGTGGGTCTTGCCGAAACGGCTGATCTGTGTGGCGTCCAGCACGGGGCTGATGAACGCCCCCTTGGCGGCAAATCCGCCGCTCATGGCGGCGAGACTCCCGACGTTCGCCATGCCCATATAGACCTTGCCGTCTTTGGCGGGCAGGAGGCAGAGGATATCCTTCGCGTCGACCTTGGCGAGCACCACGGTTTCGTCTGCCGCGGGACGGACCTGGTAGATCTGCCCTTCGCCGCCGCCCGTCGCGACCAGGAGCGTGCCGTTGTCTTCGACGATGGAGAGGATCAGCACGGGCTGGCGGAAGACCTCCGTGACGAAGCCGTCGGGGTCGATCTTGTAGATTGCATTCCCCTCGGCGCGCGGCCCGGGGGGGTTGGTGGTGTCAACGGCCGGCTGATGGCCCGGAAGCTCGGTCGGGGCCGTTTGGGGCGCGGGCTTCTGCGGACCGGGTTGGGGCTTGCCGGGGACTGGGTTTGGATCCGGGCCGGGGGTTGGCCCGGGAGTGGGACCAGGTTTGGCGGGAGGCTTGCGGGCCGCCGGCGCGGAATCCGAGAAAGCTACGTCTGAAAGCGCGACGGGAAATACTGAATGCTGAACACCGATTGTTGCGCGGCCCGTGAATGAAGAAAGCGTCACAACCCCGCTTGCGATTTCGCGATTCGGTTTTCGAGACGCAACTGCGCGATAGGGCATCCAGGCGTGCGCGCCTGCCCGGGTTTGCGGATTCTGCGGAGACTTTGGGATCGGGTCGGGCCGACCGGGATTTGGGGCAGGAGGCGGGGGAGGCGTGGGTTCCTTCGGACGGTCGGACGGGATCGGCACGCCGACGGAGCCGCCTTCGGGGCGGCCATTTTTTTCCGCCTCGGCCGCGTTTTCTGCGGGGCCAAGCGGCGACTCCTTCGCCTCGGCCGTCGCGGCGTAGAGATTCCCCTGCTTATCCAGCGCCAGCGCGCTGATCTCCGACTCCGCGGCGTTATAGAGCACGAAGCTGTCGCCCGTCTTGCGGTTCACGCGATAAACCAGGCCATGCGGGTCGGTGCCCACGTAGAGCAGATCCTTGCCGTCAGAGATGAGCTTGAAAAGGTTGTTCTCGTCGGAGTCGAGCACCATGCGTTTGGTGCCGTCGGGCTTCACTTCAAAGAGCTGTCCGCCGGGGCCCGTGGCGGCGTAAAGATTACCGTCAGAAGTCTGCACGATCGACCACACGTAATTCACGCCCTCGGCCTCGAACAACACATGGGGCTTGTCCCCCGGCTTGTCGATCTTCAGCACGCGGCCGGATTCCCCGCCCGTGCCGAGAATGATCGCGCCGGCCTTGTCCACGAGCATGGAGAGGATCGAGCTGTCGTCGGCGAGTGTGGTGAGCGGGGTGACCTTCTCATCCTTGATGGCCAGCAATACGCCGTGCGGCCCGGTGCCGGCGTAGATCGTGCCGTCGGGCGCTTCGGCCAGCGCGTTGACGGCGCTGATGCGCGGGTCCTGCTCGAGCAACGTCTTGACGGCGCGGGAAAGCTTGAGGTCGCCGAGGTTGGTGGCGACGACGTTCTCCAGCGTGCCGGTTTTGAAGTCGGCTTCGGTGGTCTGAGTCCAGTAGCTCGTGCCGACGCCCAGGACAGGCGATGTAAGCGCCAGTGACATCCCGAAAAGCGAGAGTGATACGACGACAAGTTTTCGCATGAGGACTCCGACCGAAATTGCAAAATCTAAGAATGGCACGCGCCCCGCTCGTGTTTTTGCCGCTATCGCTGCGGGTTCATGGGCGAGGCGCCCCATGCCACATGACCGCCTTATTCGCCTGGCTTGGCTTCCTTTGGGGCGTCTTGTTTGGGCGATTCTTTGGGCGCATCCTTCTTGCCGGGAGATTCACCCGCGCCCGGCTTGCGGGCTTCTTCGGCCTTCGCCGCCGGGGTGAAGGCCGGCTCGGGTTTGGCCGGGTGCGGCGCACCTACCGATACTTTTGCCGTCGTTTCGATGGTGATCGCAAACTCCGCCGACCCGGTCATGACCAGTTCCGTGGGCACCGATTTCACGGTGGAGCTGACGAACGGCGTCGTGTTGCTCCGGCCCGCGCCGAGCAGAATCTGCCGGCGCGACGACGGAAGTCGCGGAAGGGCGGTGTGACCGACGGCGATGCCGTCAGGCTTGCGCAGCAGACGGAGATATACCGCGTTCTCGCGAATGGTCGCGACGTCTTTCAGGACCGCAAACACGTCGCCTACGTTTTCCGCGGTGAAGCGGAAGGGCTCGGCGGTCTGTTGGTCGCTGAAGTAGCGCATGGCGTCGGAGATGATGAGCTGGTAAGTCCCCGCCGCTAGATCGCGCGGGAGCTCGAGTTCGACGGGCAGCATCGCCTCCGCGCCGCGGAAGGGCTGGTAGCTGACGTACGCCTTCACCACGTCGCCCGGGTGGTACCGGCTCTTGGGAAGATTGACGTCCTGGATCACCGCGGCATCCGCCCGCGGGCGAACACTGATGGAGCCGGTGATTTTTTTTACCGCGACGCGCTGGAACGGGTTGTCGCTAGCCGCCTGGAGCACGACGCCGGCGTCGCCGAACAGGTCGTTGGCGGTCGCATTCACCGAACGGTTGGCCAGCCGCACCGTCTGCCCGTTGCTGAAGGTGAGCGACACGTCGTAATCGACCGTGTTGTACTGCGGCAATTCGCTCGTGCCCGACACCGCGGCGCTGAACGCCGCCCCGGCGATCATGGGCGTGAGCTTCGGATGCTGCGAAGCATTAAAGTGATAGGTCTTCTCGTGCGAGCCGTCGGCGGGATGGACGGTCAGTTCGATGGGCACGGTCGGCGGCGCGGCGCCGATTGCGCCGGCGACGCCCACCGAGCCGTCCGTGGTGATGGTGCCGGCGGTGCGGGACATCGCACCGAGCTTGAAGCTGGTGTTGAGGTTGGCGATAACGCCGTTGATTTCCCCCGCACCCATCGGGAGCGCGACGGGGCCTTCGTTATTGAACGGGTGGCCGAACCCCCAGACGTGGTCGCCGAGCACTTCGGTGCAGGTCCCGACGGCTGTCATCTCCACGTCCCCGGTGAGGAGCGGGACTGCCAGCACCGACCCCGGCTCCAGCTTGACGTCGGCGTTTTCCGCGCCGGACCCGCCGCCCGCCTGGAGGGCCGTGAGGCCGGCGGCGCGGAACTGCGGGGCCAGTTGGTCGAGGACGCGCGGCGACAGGCCCGCGGTCATGAGTGGCGTGGCGAGCGGTTCGAGACGCGGCGGGTTATCCGCGCCGCCCAGCAGGTGGGCGGGCTTGACGGCATCCGATCGAACGCCGGCCAGCCACGGCCGGCGCTCGGCCTTCCATGCCATCGGGAGCATCCCGGCATCCTTGAGCGACCAGCACATTCCGCCGTGCCGGCCCGTGGGGGTTGCGGCGCCCCCCGCGCCCTCCGCCGCCCCGGCGTCGGGCGCAACGATCTGGGCCGGGCCCGGCGTTTTCACCGGAAGTTCGAGCATGTACTCGATGGGCTGAACGCCCGCCACCGGGTCCTTGGTCATTGGCCAGCCGTAGGCGAACGCGCCCAGCATTCGCGCATGCCCCGCCGCGTCGGTCAGATAGACCGGCGAGCCGCTCATCCCGGCGATGCTGCCGGTGTGCTCCAGGTAGTCCCCCTTGCAGCGGATCAGAACAACGTCGCCCTTCGGGTTGAAGTTCCTAAGGACCGAGAGCACCTCGATGTCGAATCGCTCGATCTTGCTGCCGCGAAAAACGGTCAGGCCGTAGCCGGTCATCCCCGCCTTCACCTCGGAAACGCGGATGTGACGCGCGGGGTCGAAGAGAGATTTCTCGGCCGCCTGCGGCTGTGTGGCGGGCGGGGGGGCGGTCCGGGCGGGCGGAAGCTCGGCCTGCACGCTGGCGGGCTGCACGCAAGACGGGATCGGCGCTACCATGGAAGCAAGAGCGACAACCAACGCTCGGGAAGATCGCATGCAGACCTCAGTAATCGGTCGCGGCCGATACGCCGGCCCTGCGGACTCAGGCGGCGGCAAGCCAGGATTCCCAAAAGGGCATGGTAGGAGAAACCAGGTGCAGAGTGAAGAGTGCAGAATGGAGCGTGCGGAATGTCAGGCGTGAACGCGAGCCAAGCATCGCGGCCACATCACTCGGCGCCTCGATACTCGGCATTCTGTACTTACTTCGTTGACACCCTCCCTGGCGCGAGTTAGCTTCCTAGTCGGTTCGTGCGATTTGTGCGGTTGAGCCCGTCTTGTGCGGAAGGAAGACGTTGCTCCCGAGCGGGTGGGAATTCGTGTTTTGTTGATCGGCCGGCCGTGCGCGCGGAGAACGCCCGGCAAAATCGATCCCCAAAACCCGCATTCCTCCCTTTCAAGGACCGACCGGCGGGGAGGGCCGGCTTTCCTCGCTCTTGCGACCGCTTTCAATTCCAGCGACGGCCCACGCCCAGATTGGCGGCGGGCCGCCGGTCCTCATAGCGTGAGTATATAGCGTGAATCAGGCAGACCGTGAACGCGCCGAGAAAGTCCTCGGCTACCAGTTTAAGAACCCCGACCTCCTCAAGGAGTCCCTCACCCATTCATCGATCGCCGACAACCGGCTCGACAGCAACGAGCGGATGGAGTTTCTGGGCGACGCCGTGCTCGACCTGATCATCTGTGAGGATCTCTACAAGAAGTTCCCGCAGTACGATGAAGGCGCGCTGACGAAGGTCAAGTCGGCGGTCGTCTCGCGGCGCACCTGCGCCGAGGTCTCCAACGAGACGGGCCTGACCGACCTGCTGATCATCGGCAAAGGAATCAGCTCGCGCCACGCCATGCCCAGTTCGCTGGCGGCGGCGGTATACGAGTCGATCGTGGCGGCGATCTATCTCGACGGCGGCTTCGAGGTCATCAAGGAATACGTCCTGCGCACCATGGGGCCTAAGGTGGACCTCATCGCCGCCGACGCCCACCAATACAACTACAAAGCCGTCCTCCAGCAGCACGCGCAGAAGATCCTGGGCGCAACGCCGATGTACGAACTGCTCGACGAGAAGGGCCCCGACCACAGTAAGTGCTTTGAAGTGTGCGTCGCGATCGACGGCCGGCGGTTCACCTCGGCGTGGGGGCCCAACAAAAAGATGGCCGAGCAAAAAGCCGCACTGCTCGCGCTGGAAGACCTGGGCGTCCTGGACCCCAAGGAAGTGGACGAGGCGATCGATGGAATCGCCGAGGACGGGGCGGAGTAGTTGAACGGTGCGGAGTACGGAATAATGATGAGCGCAGAATGCAGAGTTCGGAATTAACCCCTTCACGCCGGGTACGAGCGGCAACGAGGCCCCGGATCGATAGCGCTACCGATCCGCGGCCTCGCTGTCGCTCGTACCCGGCGTGAAGAAATAAACCTAGGCCTCAGTCCGAACTCCTAATTCCTCAGCACTCAGCACCCTTCTCACGTCCCGCCAATTTTCGGGACACGGGATCGCCCGGATCGGCGATATGACGGCTTATGGCGGCGAGCAATTCGGGGCGGTCAAACCTCACGAAGACGTAATCGGCCTCCGCGACTGCCGCCGGAGTTTCCCGACGGGTACAGCTGGCGGAGATCACCGTCGCGCCCGCCGCCCGCACACTCGTCGCGAAGCGGGCCAATGACGCGGCGTCCGCGCGCTCGGTCATCTGGTGTGCCATGACGACCACGTGGGCTCGGACGGCGCCCACCGCAATCGCCGCGGACCAAAGGTCGCGCGTATGAACGACGCGGTGGCCGGCGTCGATCAGCCAATCCGCCGTCCGGCGGGCACGCGGCACATCGTCATCTACAATCAACACAATACTCGACATTTCCGTCGCCCGATTCGATTGGAAGCCGCGGGCGATAGACTGCTTGTGCCTGCACGCTCTAATGGAAGTATCGCGTGGTGGTCGCTGACGTTGTGTCAGGCAAAGACCCATATTCGGCTTGTGTCGGTAAGGGATTCCCCTACACGGAGACGTGAACGGACTTGTCAATTGCCTTCGAGATCTGTGCCGGCGCGGGTGAGCATTCCGCTCTCCAAACCGTAGCGCACGAAGTCGGCGCGGTTCTTTAGCCCCAGTTTGCGGCCCAGGCGGGCACGGTATGTTTCGGCGGTTTTTACACTCAGGAACAGGCGGTCGGCAATTTCCTGGTTGGTGTGCCCGCGCGACAGGAATTGAAGCACCTGCCGCTCACGCTCGCTGAGTCGCGGGGCCGCGGCTGCCGCGGGGCAAAAGGTCTGTGACACGACCGCGCCGGCAAGGGCGGGATCGATAAACGTCTTGCCGCAATGCACGGCGCGGATGCCCGCCAGAAGCTCGGTGTCCGCAGCCACTTTCGCCACATACCCGTTAGCGCCCGCGGCCAGTGCCGTGCGGACGTACGCGGCCTCGTTGTGCATGCTCAGAACAAGCAAGCGAAGGTCCGGGCGCAGGGTGCGGATCGCCTCGATGGCGCGGACGCCGCCGCCCGCAGGCATCGAGAGGTCTACGACCGCCACGTCAAGCTGCACGTCCCCGGCCATCACGACCGCCTCGCGGCCGTCGGAGGCTTCCCGCATCACGACCATGTCCGGCTGCGAGTTGATCAACAGGCGCAGCCCCGCACGGAGTACCGCGTGGTCGTCGGCTAGAAGCACCCGGATCTTCCCTGTCATCGCTTCTCCTGGCTAATCACTCATCGGTATCGCCGGCCCGCGAGCATCATCCACCGGAATTTCCAGGGTAAGCGTCGTGCCGTCGCCCGGCACGGACTCGATCGTAAAACGGCCGCCCAGCAGTGACGCGCGCTCGCGCATGGAGTGGAGCCCGATGCTGCCGGTGGCATCCGCCGCACGCAGGGCATGTTCGACGTCGAACCCGTGGCCGTCGTCCTCCACGAGCATCCGAACGCTTCCCGGGCCGCGCTCAAAGCTGATCCGCGCGTGGCGCGCCCCGGCATGGCGGGCGACGTTCGTCAGCGCCTCTTGTGCGATCCTGTAAACGGCCGTCTCGGTTGCAGCGGGCAGGCGGCCCAGACCCGGCCCCGCGCCTTCAAGACGGACGGCCACGCCGTGCGTCTGGGCGTACTCGGTCGCATACCGCTCCAGTGCCGCCGTGAGCCCCAGATCATCGAGCGCGCTGGGCCGCAGGCCGCCGGCGAGGCGGCGCACGTCTTCCATCGCCCGGGCGGCAAGCGTCCGAAGCCCGCGCGCCGAGGCCCGGGCCGCGTCGAGCGTGGGGACGTCCTCGAGCGTCCGCAACCCGACGAGCAACGAGGTCAGCGCCTGCCCGGTCTCGTCGTGCAACTCGCGCGCGACGCGCCGCCGTTCTTCTTCCTGCGCCCCGATCACCTGCTCCAGCAGCCGGGCCGTCCGGCGGGCGGCGCTCAGACGCTCGGTGACGTCGCGGGCAAGCGCCAGCACCATCACCTCTCCGCCGGTTTCGATTGCCGCCAGCCGCACTTCCACCGGGAACGTGCTCCCGTCGCGCCGCCGGTGCATGCCGTCGATGGTGATGGCGGCTCCATCCCGAATGCGCTCCCACAGTGCGGGCACCCCGGCCGACGTCACATTGAGATCGATGTCGAAAACACCCAGTTGCAACAGCTCTTCCCGCGTGTATCCAAGGCTCTGGCAGGCGGCGCGATTGACATTGACGAAGCGACCTTCATCGCTGATGACGAAAATAGCGTCCGGAGACTGGTCCACCAGTCTCCGGAACCGGTCTTCGCTCTCCCGCAGCGCCTCTTCCGCCCGCTGCTGCTCGGTAATGTCCTGGACCACCGCGAGGCGGCGGGTCGGCCGTCCCGAAGCGTCGCGGACGAAAGTCGCGTTGATGCTCACCCGGATGGTCCGCCCGTCCTTCCTGATGTACCTCTTGTCGATCTCGTATTGCGGCGTGCCGTCCGCCATGGTGCGGGCGAGAGTCTCGTGCGTCACCGGCATGTCTTCCGGGGCGGTGAGATCCAGGAAGTTCATCTGGAGCAGCTCGTCGGCGGAGTATCCGACCATTTCGCAGAACCGGCGGTTGACGCGCAGGAACCGTCCGGACGCCGGTTCGGTATGCACCTGTCCCACCGCCGCCAGCTCGAAGCTCGCGCGGTATTGCTCTTCGCTGATCCGCAGCGTCTCTTCCGCCTGCTTGCGCGCCGTGACGTCCGTCGAAACTTCCCGTTCCAACGAGTGCAGCCGCTCTTCGCAGCACTGCAGCCTTTCGGCCAGTTCCACCGAACTGCGGCGGGCCTCTGCGAGGCGCGCCGCGCCGCGGAGGCATCGCCCCAAGGCGCGGGGGTCCGGCGGCCAGCCGGCCAGCGCGTCGTCCGCCCCGGCGCCGATCGCCGCTTCGCAGGCCGCTTCGTCCGCGCACGCCAGCGCGACCGTCGGTACACCCGCAACGGACGCCGCCGCTAACACGAGTTCCGCGTCCGCGCCGGGTAGGGGGCGATCGATGAAAATGCAATCAAACGTTTCCACTTCGATCGCGTTTAATGCCTCGTGTGCCGTACGCGTTTCGCGAACGCCGCAGACCAGCGGCATTGCCCGCAGCAGCGCCGCAACGCGGTCGGCTTCCGATTTTTCAGCGGTGATCAGCAGGACGTTCACGATCTGGCTCCCGAATGGCGCGGCAGAGGCGCAGTGTACCCGGCCCAAGCCCCGCGCGGCCAGCGCTGGGCCGCGACCCGATTTGACGGGGCATATCGCCTCCTC
>JAQGHH010000245.1 GCA_028288945.1 Phycisphaerales bacterium | reverse complement strand
AATTGCCCCCACCCCGCGCAAGCGGTAACGTGTTTGCCATGCAGATGCCCAACCAGCCCGGCGTTTATCCCCCGGCGTACCCGCCGGCAGAGAAGCGGAAGTTCGGGGCCTTTTCGGCGCTCGTTCTTTCGTTCTTCTCGCCGGGGCTTTACCGCGACGTCGCCCGCCGGTGGCGCGGGTTTGGTTTCTGGTATCTGGTCATGCTCATGTTCCTGACCGCAATTCCTATTGCCGTCAAGGCGCACTACAGCTTCCAAAAGTTTGTGAAGGACGAAGCGACGCCGCTGTTTCAGACGTTCCCGGACATCAGCATGGCCAACGGGAAGGTGTCGATCGCGGAGGAAGAACCCTACCTTTGGCGCGACCTGAAGACGGGCCAGGTGATCCTGTATGTGGACACCACCGACGCGTTCGACCTGCCCGAAGGGCGCAATGCGGCGATGCGACTTGGCAAATCGACCATCGCGATGAAGCAGGCTAACGGACAGACGCAGACGAATGACTTGACGCCGCTTCAACCTTTTCACGTGAACAAGGCGACGGCCCAAAACGCGCTCGATCGCTTCGCGCCGGTCGCCGGGCCGGTCGTATTTGGCGTCGTCTTTATCTTCCCGGTCATCGGGCACCTTATTCAGATTCTGATTTATGCCGTGATTGGGTTGCTGATTTGCCTGATGTTCAATGCACAGCTCAGCTTTGGGGCTTTAATGCGTCTGGCGGCGGTCGCGATTACGCCGGCAATTCTTCTGAGCACGGGGCTTTCAATGGCGGGCGTGTCGCTTCCGGCGGAAGGGTTGATTTTCTTCGTGATCGAAATGGCGTTCCTGGGTTTTGCCGTGAAGGCCAATGGCGAAGAACGGCTCCCTCCGACCGGCGGCTTTCCGATTCAGCCGCAATACGCCGGATACTATCCTCAGCAGCAGCAATACCCGCCGCAGGCGCAGTATCCTCAACAACAACCGCCCCAATATCCCCAGCAGCCACCCCAATATCCGCCGCCCGTTCAACCGCCGCGGCAATGGTAGAGTCGTGACGCCTTATGCCGGCAGCGTCGCGTAGTGCGAAATATCATTTACAACCACTGCCCTCACATGCGAGGCGTCGGAGAAATCCAGCACGTTCAGGCACGCCAGGTCCTGCGCCAGGCGGTCGCGGTAGGTGCGCGGGTCGATCCCCATCAGAAAGGCGAGTAGCACGCGGTTGGTCGCCTTATGGGAGACCACGAGGACCGTTTGCCCCGCATGGGACGCGACGATCTTTTGAACCGCGGGCAGCGCACGGGCAAGGACTTGAAGGCCCGTTTCTCCGCCGGGCGGGGCGGCGGTGAAAGGGTCGGCATCCCACGCCTTATATTCGGCGGCGAACTGCGTCTCGACTTCCTTGTGCACCAGGCCTTCCCATTTGCCGTGGTCGACCTCGCGCAGCCCCGGTACGGGGACGGGCGTCAACCCGTGCGGCTTGCAGACCGCCCCGGCGGTGTCCATCGCCCGTTTCATGTCGCTGCAAAACGCGGCGTCGATCCGCACCGGCCCCAGCCGCCGGCCCAGCGCCGCCGCCTGCATTCTCCCTTCGTCCGAGAGCATCACGTCCAGGGAGCCGGCGAAGCGGTCCTCGGCACTCAGTACCGTGCCGCCATGACGCACCAGCAATACGCGGGTCTTCATTCGGTGCCCTTTCGGTTGCAAAACGACGGGGGAATTCAACAGATGGTTCGGAGGGTAAACGATCGGCCGATAGGGGTCGAGACCCGCTGTTTTCCGTGGGAACGGAATGCCCCGCTTCGTATTTCGGCAAGATTTGCTTTACAACTCAAAAGATTCTGGTAAGACATGCCCCGTTGGGCTCGGCGTGCCGGGAAAGAATGGGTCCCCGCTGCCGATTGCTTTTGAGAACCGACCAAATCCAATGATCCAAGGGCACGGCGACGAGCCGTGTATGGAACCCTCGGACTCACACACGGAGGTGACTGCATGTTCGCTCGCCGCTTGATTCTTACGGCCGCCGTTACCGTGGCGGTTTCCGCGTCGCTTCCCTCCCGAATGCTCCGTGCCGAAGACGCCGCCCCGCAGGACGTCGAGACGGGCAAGCACAGTTTCATCGGGCAGATCAACGCCAACAACGTCATCGTCCGCAGCGCCCCGCGCGAGGACGCCTACCCGACGCTTCGCCTGGAGAAGGGTACGAAGGTGACGGTGGTCGGGCTGAAGTTCAAGTGGCTGAAGATCGTCCCGCCCGAGGGAAGCTTCGCCTACGTCCCGCAGGCCTACATCACCCGCCGGGGCGACGGGAAGACTGGCCGGGCGGACCGCGAGATCCTCGCGCGGACCGGCAGCGCGCTCAACCCGCTCAAGACCAACACGATGGGCAAGGTCGAGGCGGGGCAGGACGTTGAGATCCTCGGCGTGCAGGACGAGTACTACAAGATCAAGCCCCCCGAGGGGAGCTACGTTTACGTCAACGAAAACCTGGTCGAGGCGGTGAAGGCCCTGCCCACCGTCGCCCAACAAAAGGCCGGGCAGCTTGCCAACGGAGAGCCGGACGCAACGTTGCCCGATCATTCCGCCACGCCCGGCGATCTTAATCATAAAGGCCCCGGGCCGCTGATCAGCGAGACCCCGACGACGCAGCGCGCCGTCGCGGAGGGGCCGACAACCCAGCCGGGCAGTGCCGACGCGATCACGACGGCGACGGCCGCCTTCGACAAGCTCGAAGAGGACTTCAAGGCCTCCAACGAGAAGCTGATTGTGGAGCAGCCGATCGACACGCTGTTGGCCGGGTACAACGATCTGCTCAAGCAGGACGCCCTGCCGACATCGATGCGCCGCCTCTCGGAAACGCGCATTGCCACGCTCAAGCTTCGCGGCGAAGCCAAGGCCGATTTCATGGCCCACCTCGAGGCCCAGGCCAAGGCCGCCGAGCGCACCAAGGCCCTGACGGCCGAGCGCGAAGAGATCGCGCAGAAGATCAAGGAAAATGAAATCGTGATGTTTGCCGCGGTGGGCACGCTGCGGACCAGCAGCCTGCAGCGCGGTACCGGCACGCTCTACCGCCTGACCGACCCCGCGACCGGCCGGACGATCTGCTACCTCCGCACGGCCGACGCCAAGTACGCGACGCTTCTGGGCCAGTTCATCGGCGTTCGCGGCACGATCTCGACCGAAGCGGGCCTCAACATGAAGATGATCGATACGCCGACCGAGCCGCAGGCCGTGAACCCGGCCAAGGTGAACACGGCCATCTCGGCCCAGATCATCCCCCCGAGCCTCATGCCCGGCGTCCGCTCGGCCAGCACCAGCACGCCTGAGTAAGCAGTCATCAAAATAGAGAGCCGCGCAGAGGGTTCCGATCCGGGGCGCGAGACTTTTTAAGTCTCGCGCCCCGCTTCATTTGGTGTTCAGAACGGTTCCTTGCGGCAATTATTCGATCAAGTCGCCGAACTTTTCTGCCGATGAACCGGACGGCGACCACAGTGCGCCAACAAGAGGCGGGCACCGCCATGTCCCAGCTCAACCCCCTATCCGGCTCGATCCTTGGCAGCGTTCAAGCGCAGCGGCAGATGGCCGTCGACAAGGAACGCCAACTCCGCCGGGCCCGAGCCCTGGAAAAAAATATCGCCGCCCGCGACGACGAACTGGAACATCAGGTGGAAAGTTCAGAAGAAGTC
>JAQGHH010000227.1 GCA_028288945.1 Phycisphaerales bacterium | reverse complement strand
CGGCGGTGAGAAGCTGCGTGTATTGCAATTTCACTTTCTTCCGCGAGTTCGCCTGGATGGGGAAGATGCGGACTTTGAACGCGTCGCGCCCCATGTACTCGAGCAGCGCCGGATCGCGGTACTTGCGCACGATCTCCTCGTAGAGCGCCCGCGCCTTGTCGGCGGGCAGGAGCTCGGCGTCCATCATCTTGCCGTTGATGTCCATTGAGAACTTGTCGATGTGCGCCCCCGCCGGGAGCGGGAAGATGTACGTCCCTTCCAAATCTCCGCTGTTGGGGTTGAAGAATTCCTGGTCGACGCTCGTGGTCGCCACCTGGTCGTTGATCTCCACGTTCACGTGGTGATAGACGACCTCCAGCGGCGCGAACGCGAAATGCCCCGGCACAACGGTGGGCGGCGGATTATGAATGATGATGAACCCGTCCGCCCGGCAGAGGTTAGGGCAAACCAGCAGGGCGACGACGCCCAGAATCAAACTCAGCGCGTGATGAATGCGTTTCATGTCGGCAGCTCCTGTGGTGAGGCAACGTGCATTAGACGGGGGAGCTGGGGGGAAGTTTCAAATTCGCGGACTACCGTTTGCGATGATTTGTCGCGTCCGGCGAGGCGATTCGTCGGGCATGACACGACATGAGTTCACGCAGAAGCTGCCGAGCGGCCTCGGCACGGTGATTGCACAATCGTTCGCGCCGCTGCCGGGTGGTGACGGCCGAGTGTGACCCATGTTCCGGAAGGAGAAGTTCCCATGCAAATGGATGACCTTCAAGACTTGTACGTCGAAGAGCTCCGCGACCTTTACAGCGCCGAAAACCAGCTCGTCAAAGCGCTTCCGAAGATGGCGAAAGCCGCCTCCAACGAGCAGCTCGCGCAATCATTCCAGCAGCACCTCGAGCAGACCCGCGGCCACGTCGATCGCCTCAAGCAGGTGTTCGACAAGCTGGGCAAGAAGCCCACGGGCAAAATGTGTAAGGGCATGCAGGGGTTGATCGAGGAAGCCAAGGAGCTGATGGAAGAGGACGCCGACCCCGAAGTGATGGACGCCGGCCTGATCGCCGCCGCCCAGCGCGTCGAGCATTACGAGATCGCCGGCTACGGCACCGTCCGATCATTCGCCAAACTGCTCGGCGACAACGCCGCCGCCAAGCTGCTTCAACAGACGCTCAATGAAGAAGGCGAAACCGACAAGAAGCTGTCGAAGCTGGCGGAATCGACGATCAACATCGAAGCCGCAAGCCCGGCGTAGGGGAGAGTTCAAGGGTTTAAGGGTTCAAGAGTTCAAGGTTCTGACGATTCCAAGTCTTCAACCCTTGAACTCTTGAACCTTGAATCTTTGAACCCTTCCGAGCCCTCAGTTCCAGATCGCATTCGTCTTCCCATCCGCATACACCGCCGTCGCGGTTGGACGGGGATCTCCAGGCTCGATGTGCAGCAACGCCCCTCGCCCCCTCGCCGCTCCGCGGCTCATGCCGGTGTCAATTAGGAAGACCAGCCCGTCGTATTTTGCGTACACGTCTCCCGCTTCGCGCACGGTTCCGTCTGAGAACTTGATCTGCCCCGGCTGATGACCGAAGACCAGATGCTTCGCGCCCAGCGCTTCGATCCCCGCGCGCAGTCGTTGTTCACCCGATTCGTTCGCGCCTTTTGTTGTTGCCGCATTGACGTCCCGCAACGCCGCCGGCCGCACGTCCGCCTCCCACCACGGACGCGGACGCATCCGCGCCATCAGCATCGAATTGGGATCAAGAAGGATTGCTGCACCAAACCCCTTCTGGTCGATGTCCCTCTCCAACTCCGCCCGCAATTCCGCCAGCGTGCGCCCGCCCGTGTTACCGGCGTGGCAGAAGAACCAGTCGCCGACTTTCGCCCCCGCAGAAAGATTTCGAAGCCACGCGCCGATGCCCGCCGCATCCTTTCCCTCCGCCACCTCGGCGGGCGAAATCCCCGCCGTGCGCAGCTCCTCGGTAAATTCGGCCCGGTTGCGGCCGTCCGGGTTGGCAAGGAATTCGGCTTCGTGATTCCCCAGCGTGACAATCAGCCGCCCGCCCGCCTTCGTTGCCTGGTCTTCCAACGTGCGGAAGAGCGCGATGACCGGAAGTGCGTGCGTGCCCTTATCGATAAAGTCCCCGGTAACGACGAGCACCGCCGGCCCGGCCACCCAGTGCGCCGCTTCCGGCGTCGCCGGAGCCTCGGCGATGATCTTGCCCGCAACCAGTAGCTCAACGAGCCGATCGTAATCGCCGTGCACATCCCCCAGCGCGTAAAGATCGTGGGGAGCATCGAGTTCAACAATCGCCGGATGCGCTTTCCAATCGCGCTTCTCCGCCGCCTGGATCGGGCCCGTCGTCGAGGCCAGCGCAACAAATAGGAGTAGGAACCGCAGGGATGATTTCAGCCCAAGTGAGTGCATTTGGGAAACCTGTCTAAGCGGCAAGTATTAACCCGCAATGAACGCGGCTGTCACAAATGCATCCCCCTTCATTCCTCGCAGAAAATGGTCCGGCTAACTTCCCTCAAAAATCATTCCTCCACGAATGACTTCAGCCTCGCGAGCGCGTGATCCCACTGCCGGGAGATGCGATCGAGGGCGCGTCGCGCTTCATCCAGCCGCCTGGGCTCAAGCTCAAAGAGATTTTCGCGTCCCCGGCGAACGCCGCGAACCAGGCCAGCGTCCTGAAGGACCCGAAGGTGCTTGGTGATCGCCTGGCGGGTGAGAGCCGAACCCTTCGTAAGGCGCGCGATCGAGAATCGCGTTCCGCCACTGAGCTTCGCCAAGAGAGTCAGCCGCGTTTCGTCTCCCAAGGCGGCGAATACCGGCGCGCTCCCTCGCTTTTCCCGAACCGCACTTTCAGGGCGTATTCGTGACATGGGTTTCAATGTTCTTCATCTGCTGAGTCCAACCGCCGCTGTTCATCCGGAACGCCTCATCGCGCCGCGCCGCCGGGATCGCGTCGAATCCGGACTCCGTGACCACCAGCAGCGTCCCCGCGGCCGTCTTCTCAAGCCTGAACTCCACCAGCGTCGGCGGCTCCTTCGAGTAGTCCACCTTCGGGTCCACCGCGTACGGGTGCCAGTGGAAGGAGAACAGCCGCTCCGCCTCCATCTTCTGAACGACGACTTCCATGACCAGGTGCTCGTACCCGGGGTAGGTGATGTTTCCCCGCGTGGATTTTCCGGGAACGAACGGCGCTTCCAGATTCACTCCGAACCACGCGCCAAATTCCCGATGGTCCGTCAGCGCCCGCCAGACCCTCGCGGGCGGGGCGTTTAACTCGATTCTCTTCTCGATGCGGTCGGCGCTCGACTCATTCATATGCAACCTCCAGGTTGCATAATAGCGCGGTCAGTAGAGCTTGGCAAGCGCCGCAATCCACCGGCCACGGACGAGGCAGGAAGGATGGAACTGGCGGGGCGTGGTACGCCAAGAAGGAAGTGTCACTGCCGCAGGAGGATCATCCGGAGCAGCCGGGGCTCGCGCAGGACCAGCCCGACCCAGGCCAACACGCCGAATGCGATCGAGAAGGCGATTGGGAACGCCCCGCTTCCCGCCCGGACGTGGATTGCGGCCGCGCCGCCGAGGTAGCCGGTCAGTAGAATCGCCCCAAGGACTGCCGACTGCGGGATGGCGTAGATCGCGGTACATGCCAATAGCACGACGCCGATTCCGACGAGCGTGTGCTGCGGAACGCCGAGCCTCTCCGAGGCTTCTACCACAGGAGCGACCTTGATAATCTTGGTCACACCGTCAAAGGCCAGGAAGAGCATCACCAATCCGGTGATGATCCATCCCGCCCAGAGCGAACCGTTCGACAGGGACGTGACTTGAGTATCCGTTGGCATAATTGTCTCCTTTGTTTGCTGGCTGGGACAACCACACGTTACGGATTAAGTCGAAGTCGTATTGTACAAAAACGACAACTGATTCTCGGCACGGAGAATTTGCGCGGGCGTCTGCCCGATCAAGCGTTTTAGTGATCGGGTGAGATGCGACTGATCGTAATAGCCTGCTTCGTGAACTGCGTCGAGAATGGAGACGCCTTGCTTCAAGAGGGTCGTTGCATATCGGGCGCGTTCAATTTGATGAATAGCGCCGTGGGTCATCCCTGTCGCTTGCAGAAAGTGCCGTTGCGCGGTTCTAAGGGACTGTTCTTGCGGCTGGCTGTGGAGTACGTCAAGTACTGAGTGGTCTACCGCAATCAACCCGGCATGCACGAGCCGTTTCACGAACATTTCCGCATTCTCAAAGTCCGGGTATTCCCATGCGGAGCCATTTAGCCAGAAGGACCGACCGGATGCGTCTGGCAAAGTCACGTTTTTTCGATCGCGGAGATCGCCGGGGCGCAGCAGGGGCATGAAGGCGCCCAGCTTGAAGCGGATGGCAAACCACTCGCCATACGCAGGGCAGTCGGCCGTCGTCGCTTTCGTTTCCGGACCCCGCACGGTGAGAGACGTCTTGCCCTCGTGCCGCGTGACGACCATTTCCCAATGACACGCGGCGATCGAATGAAACGTGCCGGCCCGCTCGCTGTGACTACGCCAGATCCTTTCGACGAACGGCGAGTCTGAGGGTCTATCGTCGAAAATGATAAACAAGTGACCGACTTCCTCTCGAATTGCGTGCCAGCACGATGGAAATCATTCTTGCGCGATTGCCACCCTGCCTTTGACTTCGGCACCGCCGAACCGAACTCGGCTGGCTGAGTCAGCAAGACTACCCATTCATCGCCGTGGATTCACGCGGCCACACGTTTCATCCGTTGCACGCTTGAACCTTTCAACCCCTTCGACCCCTGCCACAATGGCAACCGCAATGGCCCGGCTGCAAGCGCCCACTGCCACCCTGACAGTTGAGCAACCAGCCCCCCGCCCAAATTCGCGCTCTAGGCCTTCCCCATAAGAATCAACCGATTAATGACTTACGTGCCATATGCGGCGACGTCTCCCATGGCACGCCCTTTGTCATGCGGTGTACGCCAGTGGTCCGCCCCTCGGGTCGGCTTTTGGCGGAAGACGGATCACGAACAACCACAACCACATGACGGTTTGAAAGAAGGAGACCTCGCATGGCCGCTAAGATGTTGTCTTTTGACGCGGAAGCCCGTAAGTCCCTCTTGGAAGGCGTTTCCAAGCTCGCCCGGGCGGTAAAGAGCACCCTCGGCCCCCGCGGCCGCAATGCTGTCATCGATAAAGGATGGGGGGCGCCGACCGTGACCAAAGACGGCGTCACTGTCGCCGAGGAAATTGAACTCAAAGATCGCTACGAAAACATCGGCGCAAAGCTGGTAAAAGAAGCGGCCAGCAAGACGAGCGACGTGGCGGGAGACGGCACCACCACCGCCACCGTGCTTGCGGAAGCCATCTTCAAGGAAGGCTACCGCAACCTCACCGCCGGGGCGGACGCGATGGCCCTCGCCCGCGGCATCCGCAAGGCGGTCATTGCCGTCACCGACAACCTCAAGAAACAGTCCAAGCCCATCAGCGGCAAGGCCGACATCGAAAACGTCGCCAGCATCTCCGCCAACAACGACCGCGAGATCGGCAAGATCATGGCGGATGCGTTCGACCGCGTAGGCAAGGACGGCGTCATCACCGTCGAGGAAGGCAAGGGCCTCGAAACCTACGTCGACGTCGTCGAAGGCATGCAGTTCGACCGCGGCTATCTCTCCCCCAACTTCATCACCAATCCCGACGACATGACCGTCGAGCTCGAGAAGGTTCTGATCCTCATCTTCGAGGAAAAGATTTCTTCCGCCACCAAGATCATTCCGCTCCTGGAGAAGATCCAGAAGGGCAAGAAGCCGCTGCTGATCATCGCCGAGGACGTCGAGGGCGAGG
>JAQGHH010000212.1 GCA_028288945.1 Phycisphaerales bacterium | reverse complement strand
CTGGTGCTGTGGGACAACATCTCCGCGGACATCAGCCGGGGCGAGCGCATCGGCATCATCGGGCACAACGGCTCTGGCAAAACGACGATGCTTAAGGTGCTGATGGGCCTTGAGCCCGCCGGGGCGGGAGTCGTGAAATGGGGCGCGAACCTGAAGCTGGGCTACTACGACCAGCGGCAGGACATGCTCAACCCGAAGCACACGATGATGGACGCCCTGCACCACGGCCGCCAGATCAAGGACAAGGAAGCCCGCGACGTGCTGGGCCTCATGCTCTTCGGCAACGACGACGTTGAAAAACGCATCGAGCTCCTCAGCGGCGGAGAAAAAGCCCGCGTCCGTCTAGCGCAGCTCCTGGTGGACAAGCCCAACGTGCTGGTGCTCGACGAACCCACCAACCACCTCGACATCACCTCGCGCGAGGCGCTCGAAAGCGCGCTCTCCGGCTTCGACGGGACGATCCTGTGCGTGAGCCACGACCGCTACTTCCTCGACCAGGTCGTCGAACGGCTATGGATATTGACGCCGCCCAACATGGCGGATTTCGACGGCAACTATTCGGAGTGGGTGGAGAAGCTGAAGGAATTGGAAAAACGGGCAAAAGAAGAAGCGGCGGTTGCGAGTGGCGGGAAGGCAAAACGACGCTAATTGCAAATGGATGAAATCGGAGCCGGGCCGTGTCGGCCCGGTCAGACCGAAGGTCTCTCTAACTCCCTCTCCCTTGTACTCGGGGGAGAGGGGACCAGAATACAGCCACCCTACACCACTCGCCAAGAGAAGGAGCGTCCGATGGCGCAAGCAGTTAGCGATGAATGTCTCAACGTGATCTTCCGCGAAGCGCGGACGGTTTCCGCGTGGCTTCCCAAGCCCGTGGATGACGGGCTGCTGCGCGAGATTTACGAGGTGGCAAAGCTCGGCCCGACCTCGGCCAACACCAGCCCGATGCGGGTCGTCTTCGTCAAGTCCCTCGAGGCAAAGGAACGACTGAAGCCGGCGCTGGCGCCCGGGAACGTGGAGAAGACGATGGCGGCGCCGGTGTGCGCGATCATCGCCAACGACCTGCGTTTCCACGAATTCATTCCCAAGCTCTGGCCGCACATGCCGGAGTTCGTAAACCTTTTCACGCAGCCGGGCAAGGAAGAGTTCACCGTCACGCACGCGTTCCGCAATGCGACGCTTCAGGGCGCCTATCTCATTATCGCGGCACGGGCGCTGGGGCTGGACGCCGGGCCGATGTCCGGGTTCGACAACGCGAAGGTGGACGCCGAGTTCTTCCCCGACGGCCGGCTGAAATCCAATTTCCTCGTCAACCTCGGCTACGGCGACCCCGCCAAGCTCCGCCCGCGCAACCCCCGGCTGAGCTTCGAGGAGGCGTGCAAAATTATCTAACTATTGCTTAGTCGGCTTGGGCGCCGGGGCGAACGCCCGGCCCGGCGTCGCGGTTGAGGCCGATAATTCATTTTTTGCCGAGAAATCCGTGGACGGGTGTGCCCAAAGGATCGAATGTGCTACGATCGGACTATGACGAATCCTTCCAATGCCGCCTCGGTCCCGTCCTCCTCTTCACGGCCAGTCCTGATCTGGCGCCCGGAGAGCGACGAGACGCATATTCATCCAAGCCTCGAACAGGCGGCGAGCTTCCTCGAAGCGCCCGTCGCCGAGGTTTTGGCGGCGATCGAAGGGGGCGACCTGCTCCGCGGCTGGTTCGTTGACTGGCAGGCGGTCTCCACGCAGCCGGTGGGCGGGACGTCGAAGTAAGCCGTTTATGCGGCATATCCGTTTATGATGCCATAAGTGGAAAGTTTCCCGCCGTGCCACGGGGCACGGTGCGGGGTTCGACTGGCCGAGCCCGAGAAAGGGTTGCATGCTGTCGTGCAGACAGCAACCCTTTTCGCGGACGGCCGACTTATGACATCCTGGATCGAATCACTCGAATCGCGTCAACTTCTTTCGGCCGCGCCCAATCTTGCGGCCACCGCCGGGCAACTGGTTTTCAGCGGGGTCATGGGCGCCTCCCCGCCGGCCCAGCAGATCGCGCTGAAGAACACGGGCTCCGGCAAGCTGGCGATGCAATCGATCTCGATCAGCGGCCCGAACGCCGGCCAGTTCAGCGTCATCATGAAGCGCCTGCCCGCGAAGCTCGGTCACGGCTCGTCGTTTAAAATCAAGGTCGCCTTCAAGCCCACCGTGGAGGGCGTCTGCACCGCGACGCTTGACGTGGCGACCAACGACCCCGACATGCCGGTTTGCTCCATCCCGCTCCGCGGCTTGGGGGCAGCCGGGGTGTTCGAGAGCAATGAGCCCTCGCTCCAACACATCCTCAACACGCTCCAGATCCCCGTGAACGTCGGCGACCGCGACCCCTCCACCAACACGCTCAACGGCCCCGGCCCCAGCGACGAGATCCCGATGCAACTGATGCAAAAGGCCGGAAAGGGCCCGGTGCGCATCCAGACCCTCGCCTCCTACAGTTGGGATTCCAAGCCCGTCGCCCAGTTCGGCTGGTACTCCCCCACTCAGCCGGCGGCGAGCTTGCACAAGCTGTTCACGATCCTCAAAGGCCAGTCACAGCAATTGAACCCCAAGACGTCGGGCGCGACGAAGTTCGACCCGGGTGCCGCGATCTTCGGCCTCTACTCGACCTGGCCCTTCCAGTCCCACGGCCCCACCTACACCCAGGACGGCCGCAACACCTGGAGTTCGCCCGGCGACCCCGATCATCAGCACGAGGTGCGCTTCTACCCCTACAAAACGCCCGACGGCAAGACCGTGGCGAACACCTATATTGCGGCGGTGGAAGAAGCATTCAACAGCGACTACCAGGACGCCGTGCTGGTCATCAGCAACGTCAAGCCGTTCGCCTAACCGTAACTGCGCGATTCGCGCAGCTCGGCGTTCACTTCTGCTTCGCATTCCGCAGCGCCGCCGTGAACCATCCCTCCGCGGCAGGCTGTTGCTGCCGGGGCTTGGGCGCTACGGGCTGTGAAACCGGCCCCGCCACGGGCGCACTCCTGGCCGGCGCGGCTTTCTCCGCGGGCTTTCCTGCGGCTTTTCGCAATGACAGCGCGATCCGCTTTCGGGCCAGGTCCACCTCCATCACCGTCACCTCCACCCGCTGCTGCACCTTCACCACTTCGTTGGGGTCTTTGACGAACCGGTCGGCCAGTTGGCTTACGTGCACCAGCCCGTCCTGGTGAACGCCCACGTCCACGAACGCGCCGAACGCCGTCACGTTCGTGACGATCCCCGGCAGCTTCATCCCCGGCTTCACGTCCTCGAGCTTGTTGACCCCTTCGGCGAACTGGAACAGCTCGAACTTCTCCCGCGGGTCTCTGCCGGGCTTGGCCAGCTCAGACAGGATATCATTGAGCGTCGGCAGGCCGATCTTCTCCGTGACGTATTTCTGCTTCTCGATCTTCTGCCGCAGGCCGTCATCCCGCACGAGATCCTTGATCGTTACGCCCAGGTCCTTGGCCATGCGATCGACCACGGGGTACGCCTCGGGATGCACCGCCGACTCGTCGAGTGGATTCTCCGCGCCGCGGACACGGAGAAATCCCGCCGCCTGCTCGAAGGTCTTTTCGCCTAGTCGCGGCACCTCCTTCAGCTCTCGACGGCTCTTGAAGGGGCCGTGCTCATTGCGATAGGCGACGATGTTCTCGGCGATCCCCGCGTTGAGGCCCGACACGTAGGTGAGCAGTTGCTTGGAAGCCGTATTGACTTCAACGCCCACGCCGTTAACGCAGGAGACGACCACGTCGTCCAGTGATTTCTTGAGCGCGTCCTGATCGACGTCGTGCTGGTACTGGCCGACGCCAATGGATTTCGGGTCGATCTTTACCAGCTCCGCCAGCGGGTCCATCAGCCGACGGCCGATCGAGACCGCGCCACGGACGGTGATGTCCTTGTCGGCGAATTCCTCGCGCGCCGCTTCCGAAGCCGAGTAGACGGACGCCCCCGCCTCGTTCACCATCACCACCGCCACGGACGCCGGCAGCCCGAGCTTGCGGATGAATCCCTCCGTTTCCCGCGAGGCGGTGCCGTTGCCGATGGCGATCGCTTCTATCTTGTGCTGCTCCACCAAATGCTTGATCGTCTGCTCAGCTTCGAGCGTTTTCTGGCGCCCTTGATCGGGATAGATCACGTCGTGATGCAGAAGGCGGCCCTGCGCATCCAGCACGACCGTCTTGCACCCCGTGCGGAACCCCGGATCGATCGCCAGAACGCGCTTCTGCCCGAGCGGGGAAGACAGCAGGAGCTGCCGGAGGTTTTGCGTGAAGACGTGGATGGCGTCCGTGTCCGCGCGGTTCTTGGATTCCAGCCGCGCCTCGGTTTCCATCGAGAGCGCGAGCAATCGCTTGTAGCAGTCCTTCACCGCCAACCGCACCTGCTCGGCACACGCGCCGCGGCCGGTGACGAACCGGCCTTCAAGAATGCCCGCCGCCTCTTCCTCCGGCGGACGGATCTGGAACGCCAGCACTCCCTCCGCCGACCCCCTGCGAATCGCCAGCACCCGGTGCGAAGGCGCGGACGCCAGCGGCTCCGACCAGTCGAAATAGTCCTTGAATTTCGCCCCTTCCGCCTCCTTGCCCGCGATCACCTCCGAGCGGATCACGCCCTTGCGCAGGAACAGCTCCCGCATCTTCGCCCGCGTGTCCGCATCGTCGCTGACCTTCTCCGCGACAATGTCCCGAGCCCCCTGCAACGCCGCGGCCACGTCCGGCACCTTCAAATCCTCGGCGACGGTTGAGTCTACGGCAGACACAAACTTCGCCGCCTCATTTTCCAGATCAACCGCCGGGTCCTGCTTGAGAAGAGTCTCCGCCAGCGGCTCCAGGCCCCGCTCCCGTGCGATCGTCGCGCGCGTCCGGCGCTTGGGTCGGAACGGCAGATAGACGTCCTCCAGGGTGGCCATCGTCGCCGCGGCGTCCACCTTCCCGCGCAGCTCATCGGTCAGGAGATTTCGTTCTTCCAGCGACTTGAGAATGGCGTTGCGCCGCGCATCGAGCTCGGCCAGTTGCGCCAGCCGGTCCCGGATGGACGTGATGGCCACTTCATCCAGCAGCCCCGTCGCTTCCTTCCGGTACCGCGCGATGAAAGGGACCGTTCCCCCCTCTTCCAGCAGCCCGGCGGCCGCCTGCACCTGTGCTGGCCTGAGCGATAATTCCTGAGCGATCTTCCCGACATGCGACTCGTTCATGCGAAACACCATCCCTGGCAAAAAGCCCCCTCATCAAAGGCGGACAGGATAGCAATGAAGCGGGGTCATGGGGAGAGGCGCGTGTCACGACTGCGCTCGTTGCCGGCGGCGCCGAATCGCAATAGGGCGTAGACGATTCTGCGACCAAAGTAGTAGCCTGCACAGAGTGGCAACCTGCTGATGTAAGACTCTCAGAGATCGACATGGAAAGCCCCCCCTCCAACATCGTCGTCGCCATCGGCCGCCAGATCGGCAGCGGCGGAACAGAGCTCGGCGAGCGCCTGGCCCGCCGGCTCGGCTTCGCCTACCTCGATCGACAGGTCATTCAGGAGGCCGCGCGCTGCCTGGGCGTGAGCGAAGAAGACATCCTGGACCGCGCCGAACGCGCGTCCACTTTCTGGGAACGCCTCGGGCACATCCTCTCCATCGGGATTCCCGAAAGCGTCTATGCCGACGCCCGCCGCGTCCCGGAGATCACCGACGCCGCCCTCTTCGGCGTATCCGCGCAGGTGATCGGCGACCTCGTCGCCAAGCGCGACACGGTGCTCATCGGCCACGCCGGCTTCCATTGTCTCCGCGCGTGGCCGGGCCTGGTGAGCGTCTACACGCACGCATCGCGAGAGTTCCGGATCGGGCGAATGGCCACACGCTACAACATCACCAACCCCGCCGAGGCCCGGGCGGTCATCGACCGCACCGATCGCGAACGCGAGCAGTTCGTCCGCCAGACCGCCGGCGTCTTATGGACCGACGCCCGCAATTATGACCTGTGCGTGGACATGAGCCGCGTCACGTTTGAAAAGGCGGAGGAAATGGTCATCGGCCTTATCGAACTGCGGCGGCGGGCGCTGACCCCGCCCCCGGCCCCTTCTCCCTCCTAGGGAGAGGGAGCCAAAACCTAATGCACCATAATCGGCCCCGCGTGAGCCCTGGCACGGCGGAACAGCAGCACCCCCGGCAGACAAATGAAACAGAGCACCGCCATCAAACGGAACATGTCCACGTACGCCCAGAGCTGCGCCTGCTGCAGGAGCACCGCGTAGAGTTGTCCGGTGGCCTGCCCGGCGCCCGTAATCGGGCCGCTGTGCGCGCCAAACGCCCCCGTCGCCGATTGAAGGAAATGGTGATAGGCCGGATCGAAAGGCGTCAGGTGGGAGACCGAATAAAACTGGTGCGCCTGCGCCCGGCGAGTCAGCATCGCGGTGACCGTCGAAATGCCCACGCCGCCCCCCAGGTTGCGCAGCAGGTTGAAGATCCCCGTCGCGTTGCCCATTTGCTCGTTGCGCAACGTCCCCATCGTCAGCGTCGTCAGTGGAACGAAAACGAACGCGGTCCCCAGCCCGTTCAGGATGTTGGGCCAGAAGATATTCTGCGTGGAGATGCCCAGGTTGAAATTCCCGAACAGAAGCAGTGAATACCCCAGCGTCGCAAAGCCGAAGGCGATCAGCGCCCGCGCGTCGATAATTCCGACGAGCCGCCCCACCACCACCATCGCGGCCATCGACCCCACCCCGCGCGGGCTCACGGCCAACCCGCTCTGGGTCGCGGGGTAGCCCATCAGCGTTTGCAGGAACAAGGGTAGCAGCGTGATCGAGCCGTAGAGCACCGCGCCCAACACCGTCATCAGGCCGGTCCCCACGGCGAAATTGCGATTGGAGAAGATCCGTAGATTCACGATCGGGTCGGGCGTGATCAGCTCCCACGTCACGAACGCCACGAGCCCCACCACCGCCAGCACCGCGAGGGTCTGGATGAAGCGCGAAGCGAACCAGTCCTCGTCCTGTCCCTTGTCGAGCATGATTTGCAGGCTGGCCACCCACAACGCCAGCAGGCCCAGGCCCGCCAGATCGATCCGCCCGCGCCCGGCGCTGCGGATGTACGGCGGGTCTTCGATGAACGCCTGTGCCATCAGGATCGCAAGAATCCCGATCGGCAAATTGATATAGAACACCCACCGCCACGAATAATTGTCGGTGATCCACCCGCCGAGCGTCGGACCGATGATCGGCGCGACCACCACGCCCATCCCGAAGATCCCCATCGCCACCCCCCGCTTGGCCGGCGGAAAGCTTTCCAGCAGGACCGCCTGCGATATCGGCTGCAACGCCCCGCCCCCCGCGCCCTGCAACACCCGCGCGACGATCAACATCCCCAGGCTGCCCGCCACCCCGCAGAGCCCCGACGCGATCGTGAACAGCACAATGCAGCTCACCAAAAATCGTTTGCGCCCGAAGAACCCGCTCAGCCACCCTGTCGCCGGCAGCACGACGGCGTTGGAGACGAGGTAACTGGTGAGCACCCACGTCGCCTCATCATTGCTCGCCGCCAAGCTGCCCGCGATGTGCGGGAGCGCGACGTTCACCACCGTCGTATCGAGCACCTCCATGAACGTCGCGATCATGACTGCAATCGCGATCACCCACGGACTCGCCCGCGGCCGCCATTCAGCGCCAAGAGAAAGATCACCAGGCTGGGCCGCAACGCTCGACATCGCCGCCGTAACCGGCACGCAATCCGGAAGCCGATCGCGCCGGCCTCA
>JAQGHH010000210.1 GCA_028288945.1 Phycisphaerales bacterium | reverse complement strand
GGCTTCCTGGCCGGCGGCCGGCTTGTGAGCGCGGCGGAGGACAACGTGCGCGTGTGGGACCTGAAAGCAGAAAAGGTCGTTTGGAAAGTGCCGACGCGGTTTCGCGTCAACGCGTCGGCGATCAGTGGCGACGGATCGCGCGTGGCTATCACCGAAGATGACGGCGTGACCCGCGTCTGGGACGTCGTGGCGCGAAAGCGGGTCGGGGAGTTCGGCGATTCCAAGTTCGTCCCGCTGCACGTGTGGCTTTCGCCCGACGCAAAACAGGTCGTCTACCAAACCGGCACCAAATTTACCCCCGCGGGGGTGGTGGACTTTGAAAGGTGGGATTTGACGGCGGGCAAACGCGTGGATTTCCCCCTGACCCTTGCCTATATGGACGTGCTCACGTTTACCTCCAATCACAGATACCTGTTGCAGTGCAATTCCGGAGACGTGCATGTGCTCGACACCGCTACGTTCCGTGAATCGCTGCATTTGACAAGCAATTTTGGCGAATCAGCGCAGGCTGTGGCGATTTCGCCCGACAGCCGGGCCGTATTTTTAGGCAGCGGCGGGCAGCGTACCTCCGACGGATGGGGGCGCGGGCGAGGGAACCAGATCGCCGTTTTTTCGCTGCCGGATCTCGACGCCCCCATCGGGACGGGCCAGGCCGCCGGCGCGGTGTCGTGGGACGTCATACCGGCCGAGATACACACCCGGTCGGGCGAAAAGGTTCCATTTCAGGCTCACGAATGGCCGAGCCAAACGCCCAACTATAATGAGCCGGTATTCCGGCGGATTTCTGAAAATTGCGACGGTGTCTGCGATGCCGGGGCGGTCCTGTTCCACGAACAGGCCGGCATTCTCCGGGAAGTGCTCATCGACTCCGACGCGAATTTTCAAGACATATGCGGCGACGGGCACAATGTCTGGGTTTCCTCCGGCAACAAGGGGGTCTGGCTTCTGAACGCCCGGGGGGAGGTGCTGGCCCGGTGCGGCGAAAGAGAAGGGCTGCCGCCCGCGAGATCGAGCACAATTTGTGCGCTGGGGCCAGGCCGGGTGCTCGTGGCCGGCTACTTTAATCCCGCGGTTGGGGATGATAGACCCGCGGGGGGATGGTGTGCGGCGGTGGAAACCGTAGCGGGGGAGGCCGGGAACCGCTTCAAGGTCCGCATGCTCTTCAGCGAAAGGAAGATGCCCGCGGATTGGCCGGCGCCCGTGCTGAACAATCCGGTATGCGTCCCGCGTTGGATCACCGAGCCTCTGCGGCTGCCCGGGATAAGCGGCGAGAAACCGCCGCACGAGCTTTGGGTCATGTTCGATGGAGCAGGCGCTTCAAGTCAGCCGGTAATGCGGATCAATGCCGACACGCTCGTGGCAACTCCATACAACCTCTGGGGTGACGCCGGCAAGCCGATTGCGCAACCGCCCCAGTTACGGAACAGAGAAAAGGTGATGACTTGTTCGCCGGCGTCAATCTGCTGGCTGGGCGACGGCGCGATTCTGTCAAGCGCTGATCGGAACGCCACGAGCGTGCGCCGCCTGCCATTGGGAGAACAGCGGCCTGACTTTTTGAATGAGCATCTGGTGTTGGACGTGTGGCAATTTCTGGATTCGTCGCAGATGCCCTTTATGCCGCTGGCCGGGCAGTTGTACGTGCCGGGCAAGCATTGGTTTCGCGTCGATCCTCGGACTTTGGAGGCGGAGGACATCGGCCCGGGGCTGCGAGTAGACGGGGAACTGGTGAGCGAAGGCGTACGCTATGAGGTTTCCGCCGTGCTCGGTCTTTGCGCTTTATCCAGGACCGACGGCTGCTTTTATCGCTTTTCCGTTGACGGCGCGCACCCCCGGCAAATCCGCGGCACGCTCGACCTCCCGGCTCGCCCGGATCCGATAACCGACGCCGGCGTGATCGAGCCATTTCCCAATGGCTGCCGCGTCCGTTGCGGCCGCGCGGTGGTGGGTATTGCCAATGACTCCCATTCGATTCGTATCGAGCAACCGGCACAGTCGCCCGAAATGACGGAATGCGACGGCATCTACGTGCGCCTCTACGCTCATCCCGAAGAACAGCAGCGGATCGGCGTGACGCCGGCGCTGCTGCCGCGTTTGGACGCGATTCGCCGGGGCGGCTTTCCGAGGACCGACTTCGACACCAGCCGCCTGAAGACGCTATGGGATTCGTACAAGCAGGCGACGGACGAAGGCGAGCGGAAGAAGGCGGCGGGCCTCGTGCTGGCCGAAGTGCGCGCTATTGGCGAGCGCCAGCATCAGCCGATCGAACAAATGTACAGGCAGTTTCAGGCCAGCTTTACGCCGGCCCAGTGGGCGCTTTTGCATTACCAAAAGCGCGCTTCGAGTCCGGAGAAAGGAAAACTGCCCTGACGGCCGGCGCACGTGCGGCGTTGCGGTGGGCGGGCGTTTCCATTCCGTCAGTTTGTTGCAGGCCCGGTGGCCGGTGCTTGTGCGGCCAGGTGTTTCGCCTTTTTGCGGAGGTAATCGTAAGATGCCTGGCTGCCGAAGACCGCGAGGACGGGCTTGTCTCCGATGATCTCGAACTGGCGATGGGCCGCGTCCCACTGGCCGCACTTGGCGGCGTATTTGGCGTACTCGCAACGCAGGTTCACATCGTTGGGGAAATTCAAAACCGCCCCGGTGAACACCTCGCGGATATCCGCCCATACCTCCGGCCGCTCGAAATACTGCCTGCTGTCGGGCGCGCCTTCGGACAGCCGATTGTGCGCCTGAACCAGGATGAGCGGCAGGCCCGCCCGCCAGTTTTCGGTCGCCAGGCACTCGCGGCCAAATCCGAGCATCTGCCCGGCGCTGCCGTGCCATGCGGGCGACAGGTAAGCCAGCTTGGCGACGCAGGCTTCGTATGAATCGGGGTCGCTTTCCATCGCGCGATGAAACCAAAGCTCCATCGCCTCCTCGCCGCCGCCGTCTTCGCTCTCATACATCTTAACCCCCACCATGAGCGACGGGGCATGAGGATCGCGCGGATCGAGCCTCCAGGCTTCCTGAAGCAAAGCTTCCACTTCCTTGAGTTGTGGGAGAACCTGCTTCCAGAGCGGCGGATTCACGAAATGGTCGATGTTGTTAATCGTAGTGAACGCCGCATCGAGTTTCGCCCGCGCCCGGAGCAATCGCGGGCCGGCGGAGTTCGGGGCAGCCCTCTGATAGGCATCGACGAACGGATTGAGCACCTGGAACTGGTCATGGTTTTCGTGCTGGGCCATGTAAAATTCATTCGCCAGCGCGTCGAGTTCGCCCGCGGGCAAGCCGGACGTCTTTGCCACCTCCGTAACGAGTGATATCGGGATCAGCGCACGATCCCCGGCGGTGATGTTGGTGGTTCGGAGGTATCCGTTGACCACGCGCATCTTAACTGCCGCTGGGTAATTCTCCTTCTGCAGATCATCGATGATCCGCGTCATGTTGCCTGTTGGCGTATGGTAGCTGCGGCCGGCGTCCTGGCCGTCAGTGATCCCGCGGAGGGCCAGGAGGAGCGGGTCGCGGCAGCCTTTGTCCACCGCCGCCTGAAAAGCGGCCAGGGCCGCGTCGCGCGGCTCGGCCGGTCCGTGGAGCGGATCGGGCCCCAACGGGAAAAACAAGTCGATGGCGCGATGCGCGTCGCCGTCCCAGGCGGCGTTGGTGTGCCCGGATTTGTCGTAGG
>JAQGHH010000208.1 GCA_028288945.1 Phycisphaerales bacterium | reverse complement strand
GACGGTCGTGGGTTCGCCGGGCTGATGATAGACGGCGACGGTTCGCGGGCGCGGGTCGATGAACCAGACCAACCGCGTGCCGGATTGGAAATACTCGACAAGCTTCAAGCCCATCTCGGCGGTTGTGTTGCCCTCGCTGAGAACTTCGACAGCTAAATCCGGGCTGAGGGCGAGAATCGGATCGAGTGCCTTGGGCAATCGCGCATACGAAACGAAGCTGACGTCAGGCAGCCGCACGCGGCCGAATTTCATTCGCATCGGACTGGCGTCTCCGAAGACCACGCCTAAACGATTTTTCGCCAGATAACTTTTCAGGATGAAGATCAGGTTGGCCGCGATAAGACCTTCCCATGCGCCCACGGGCTTCTCCACCAAAGTTCCGTCAATCAATTCGCAGAAGTGTTCGTCGCGCTCGACCAACCGCAAGAGATCAGCTTCGGTGGCCGTGCCGGGCCAGGGATCGCAGATGATCCGATCCGGAGGAACATTTCCCAAAGATGCGAGCCACTCAGCGGCATTGGCGAACTGCCGCGGCGGGTGGAAGGCGGGAGGTGACGCGATTGCGGTCATGTTCGATAATTGTAGCTCACCGAAGGGCATTCATGCCAGCGGGGTTTGCAAACGCGCGAAGGGTGAACACAAGGTTCACCCCTACAAAGCCGGACGAACACGAGGTCCGCACCTACAGCGGCAATCCCACCGGGTCCGGCGGCAACGTGGAAAGTTTTGCGCCGCTCACGAACGCCGGCAGCCCCAGCTCCAATGCCCCGATGTCGGGGGCGGGGCCGACGTAGCCGTTGGTATACGGCGGAATCAGCAGGCCCGTATCCACCGCGGGGGCGCCGGGGATCAAGGAGAAGTTGGCGTTGGCATAGTCTACGAACATCTTGTGGTTGGAGATGTTGTTGGGGGTTTTCGCGTTGAGGCCGAAGTTCACCGGGTGGGTGATGATGTTGTTCTCGATGATCGTGCCGGACCAGTCGGAAGTCGGGTCGTTGGTGTCCATGCCCCAGGTCGTGGCGTCCAGCGTGTTGTTGTAGATCTGGAGGTTCTTGGAGTCGAAGTTCAGGCGCATCGCCGAGTTGACGTTCCAGATGATGTTGTGGTGGACGATGAAATTGGTGGAGGCGCCGTCGAAGAAAATGCCCACGCCCCCGAAGCCGCCGAGCACGGCGTTGTAGAAACGGTTGTAGGCGAGGATGGTGCCGTGGCCGTTGTAGCCGTAGGAATAGAACGCGCCGCAATCCGTGGTCTGAAGGCCGTAGTCGTGGGCGATGTTGTTGATGATGCGGGCGACGTTACCGGAGAAGAGCATGGCGTCGCGGCCGGTGTTGTACATCGTGTTGTGGTCGATCAGATCACCATAGCCGCCGATGCGGATGCTCGCGGCGTCGATGCCGGCGTAGTCGGTGTCGTGAATGACGTTATTGGCGACCTGGACGCTGGTGCCGGAGATATAGACGCCATCGCCCGCGGTGAAGGAGATGACGCTGTTCTGAAGCACGTCGTAGGTTCCGCGGAGGATGATTCCGCCTGCCGTGGGAGGGAGGTAGCCGCCGGGGTCGATCACGAAATGCTGGAGGTAACGGGCGGTGATGTGGTTGATCACCACGCCCGTGGAATTGTTTCCGGTGTTGATGGAGCAGGCGAAGAAGTTGAGGCCGTCGATGCGGACGTAGGCGGCATTCGCCATGTCGAAGCCGAACTGACGGACCTTCGCTTCGACGAGATGGCCAGTTGGATTATCGGAGACGGGCGTGCGGAGGGAAAGTTGGCCGGCGGAAGAACGGAACCATTCGCCGGGCGCGTCGAGGGCGGTCGCGAGGCCGGTGAGGTAGTAGTGATTTCCGGCCTTCGGGACGCTGTATTTCGGGTCGTGCTGGAGGTACGTGAAGGTGACGGTGCCGGGCGTCGCGCCGACGGTGGGCGTGCTGGCGGTGACGGTGCCGGTCTGGTTGACCCATCCCTGGCCCGAGCCGATGCGGATGGTCGCGCCGACCCAAAAACCGGCGGGCTGCGTGAGCGCCAGATCCTTGATCGTGGCAACGGTCGTGGTGGAAGTCGCGGAGCCGACGGTGGCGAGGACGGGATGGGAAATATCGAGCGTGGTGTTGGGCCAGCGGGCTTCGTTGACCATCCGGCCGTCGACGAAGACCTGGTTGAATCCCTGCCCCAGGTCCCAGCTCATCGGGGCGGTGTAAACCGAATTACCGGCGGCGGACCAGCCGGTGATGGGGTCAGAGCCGTCGAGGGTGACGCGCTCGTTGTTGTAATTTTTGAAGGTGATGCGGGCGGCGGAAGTGCCGGAGTGGTGGACGACGACGGATTCGTGATAGACGCCGCCACGGATGAAGACCGTATCACCCGGGCCGGCGGCATCCGCGCCGTGCTGAATCGTCTTAAACGGGGCGGCGATCGTGCCGGGGTTGGTATCGAGCCCCGCCGGGGAGACGAACCAGGTCGTCGAAAGAAGCGTGCGCGATTCGAGGTGATCGACCGATGCGCGGGGCCTGTCAGCTTGAGTGCGGATTGCGGACGGCCGGCGGCGTGAGGAAGTTCCGTGGATCGAGCGCGATTGGTTGGGCATGGGTGATCTCCGGATGAAAGAGAACATATCGACGGGGCGACGGCCAAAACTACAGCCGCCGCTGCTGGATGAGGGTAGCGGGCGCGGGCGTGCTGTTCAATCGCGGGACGTCCCGAAGAGGCCGCTAGGGCGCGAAGAAAGGCAGGGAACAGTCGCCACGGATGGACACCGGTGGACACGGATAAGAGCGCGGCGAGCGCTTGCTCCATGCCGGGTGCCGGAAATCGTAAGAAACCGGACGCCTGAATTTCATGTCCTTACACGCCAAGTGCGCGGGACGCGCGCGCCACGCCAGGTGTCTGCAACGTTTTATCTATCTCCATTCGTGTCCGTCTGTGGCGACGTTTCTTCTTCGCGGCTTCGCGCCTTTGCGATCTCTTCCGAACATCGCGGAGATAACAAATTAATTTGCGCAATTATTTTGTGGAATAAACGGTTGAGGTGGGCTGATAATGCAGGACTACGAGTGGTGCCGTATCCCACGGCTACGTTGCGGCTCGAATGGTTCGGGGCGCACGGCCACCGGTTTTCGGGAATGAGGAGTTTCTTATGGTGAAACGCAAGGCTTCTTTCGCAATGGCCGCCATGGCCGGTTTGGTCGCGGGCGCCGGTTTGATGGGCTGCTCGCATCGCGACAAGCCCGCCGACAGCAGTGCGGGCGTGCAAGCGACCTCGAATGACGCGTCCGCGGCCGCGGCCGGCAAACATGACTGTAAAGGCATGAACGACTGCAAGGGCAAGGGCGGCTGCAAGACCGACGCCAACGACTGCAAGGGTAAGAACGACTGCAAAGGCAAAGGCGGCTGCAACACGAATAAGCCGCAGTAAGACCGCAGAGACTTTTTTTGTTTGCTCAGAAATAAAACGTCCGGGCCGTTATGCGGCCCGGACGTTTTTTGTTTTCTCGCATCTGTGGCAACAACGCATTTGCTTACTTCACCGCGGCCGCGCCGGCGGCGGCGACGGTGTGGTCGTTTTCGACGGACGAACCGGAGACGCCGATCGCACCGATGATCGTTCCGTCGGCGGATTTGATGGGGACTCCGCCCGGGAAGGTGATCAGGCCGCCGTTGGAAACTTCGATTTGATACAGCGGCCCGCCGGGCTGGCTGAGCTTTCCGATCTCGCCGGTGGGCATGTCGAAGTAACGGGCGGTTTTGGCCTTCTTGATGGCGATGTCGATCGACCCGAGCCACGCGCCGTCCATCCGCGCGAAGGCCTTGAGATTCCCCCCGGCGTCGACGACGGCGATGTCCATCCTGGTCTTGGTATCGACGGCCTTGCGGGCCGCGGCTTCGAGGGCGGCATCGGCCTGATCGAGGCTGATGTCCTTGGAATCGATCACCGCCGCCGGACGCCCGCTGGGCGTCGGGGGTTGCGGCTCGGCGGATGCCCGCTGGACCGGATGCGAGACCAAAGTCACGCCCGCAAACCCGAGCCCGAACACCACGCCCCAGACGAGAGGATTTCGACGAACCATTTTTGCTCCTTCGCGAAAATCAGAACCTTGCGACAGCAAGGAAGAGTAGTTCCCGGGGCGTGATGTTCAGCGGGCGGAGGAAGGGTGTCAATGCGCGGCACAGGACATGAAGTCGATCGGGTGTGGCCATTCATCGTGGCATGGGTTTCCAACCATGGCGTACGGTACGCCGCACGCGTCGGCGGTTTCCCGCCGATCCAGGCAATCGCGCAAGCGAAACCGTTCGGGAACCGACGCGCCATATGGCCGCTCCGCTCTTGCTTGGGTCGGCCGGGTACGGCCGACGCTTGCGGCGTACCGCAAGCCATGGGTTGGAAACCCATGCCACAAAATACGGGGACGCACGGTGATCCGACGCTCGCGTCTGGCGGGAGCGGTCAGGCCGCCGGGAGCACTTTCATCGCAATGGATACGGCGCAACCGCCAAAGAATCATTTCACTCGCGCGGTCCGGGCGCTTTGCGGCATCGTAATGCTCGGGTAGCATTCCGTTCGGCTACTCTGCGCCGGCGGAGTACCTTCGGACACCGCGCCTATGACGTACCCTGACTCCCCGTCTCAATCTCGTCTGAACCGTGTCGCTGTTTCCCCCCCGCCGCTGGCCGAGCGGCTGGAGGATCGCCGCCTGCTTTCAGGCGGGCCGCGATTGCTGGGCGTCACGCTTCAGGGCTCGGCGACGGCGTGCACCGGCATCGTGATGAAGTTTAATGAAGCGCTGGATCCCACATCCGCCCAGGACATTCACGACTACTCCGTCGGGCGCGTTACGCAAAGCTCGAGCAGCAGCGACGGGATTCCGTTCCTCCCCTTCCTCGCTCGTCCGAAGGTGTCGCCCATCAAGAACAACAAGGTCGTCATTACCTCCGCGGTGTATGACGATGCCACGCAAACCGTCACGCTCGTCCCCAGCGCCCCGTTCAAGGCGTGGAAGTTCTTCCGGACCATTCGTGTGAAAGGCCTCGGCAGCCATATCGTCAAGGACGTCGCCGGCAACCCGTTCGACGGGAAGGGCATCGGCGCAGCCAGCGACCTGGTCTTTACCTACGTCTACCATCACGGCAAACATGTTAGTTTCCGCGATGCCGACGGGGATGTCGTTCACCTCGACCTCAAGGGCCCCGGCGAGATTTTCCTGATCCAGCAGCCGCACAAGAACCCGTCGCCGATGGTTTTCATGTCAGGCACCACCAGTGCCAAAAGCGTACTAACCGGCACCGTGCGAAAAGCCCATAAGGGCGACGGCACTGTGGTCCTCGCGGAGCTGCAAGGCACGAACAGCGTGCAGACCAACCTGCTGACGAACCCGGCATTTTCGGTGCAGCTCGTTCAGCCGTAGTCGGGTTTTCGATCTGTGCGCCCCCTGATGGATGAGGGATTCCCGTACTTAACCCGGAAAATACAGGACTCACCGCAGAGACGCGGCGAATACGCAGGGATGTATTTCAGTGAGCTGCGCAGCCCGCATTATGCGCCGGCGGAATTGTTCGTAAGCATCTCGCAGACCATCTTTGCGATCTCCGCCACTCGGCGGTGAATAATTCGGTTAAGTCGCCTCGCGGACTTGGAAACCTTTTTCGTTCAACGATTGGTGGATGTGCCGGACGTGGGCGGCGTCGCGGGTTTCCATCACGACCGACACCGGCACCGTCGCCACATCCGCCGGGCCGAAGTTGCGGTCGTGGCTCACCTCCTTGATGCTCGCGCCGGTCTCGGCGATCACCGCCAGCAGCCCGGCCAGTGAGCCTGGGCGGTCGCTGATGTTGACGATGACCCGGCACAGGCGACCATCGGACGCCAAACCCCGCTCGATGATCCGGCTGATGAGCGTCACATCGATGTTGCCGCCGGTCAGGCAGAGCACTACTTTTTTCCCTTCCAGCCCGAGCGACCTTTGCACCGCCGCGGCAAGCGATACCGCGCCGGCGCCCTCCACGACGGTCTTTTCCAATTCCAGGAGCCGCAGGATCGCCAGCGCGATCTGCGCCTCGTCCACCATCACCAATTCGTCCATGACGTTGCGGATGACGTCGAAGCAGAGCCCGCCGACCTCGGCGACTCCCAGGCCGTCGGCGAGGGTCGGGCGCGTCACGATGCGCGTGACTTTGCCGGCCTTCAGCGAGTCGCGGAGCGACGGCGCGTGTTCGGATTCCACGCCGATCACGCGGACCGTCGGCTTGAGCGCCTTGACGGCCGTCCCCACGCCCGCCAGTAGCCCCCCGCCGCCCACGGGGACGATCACCACGTCCACGTCCGGCACGTCCTCGACGATTTCCAACCCCATCGTTCCGGTGCCGTTGATGATGTCGGCGTCGTCAAAGCCCGGCACAAAGACCTTGCCGCTCGTCGCGGCCAATTCCTTCGCGTGGCGCAGGGCGTCGTTGTACCCTTCGCCGTCCAATATCACTTCCGCCCCGAACCCCCGGCAATTGCTCACCTTGATGATCGGCGCGTACCGGGGCATCACCACCGTCACGGGAATCTTCAGCAGCTTCCCGTGATAGGCCAGCCCCAGCGCATGATTCCCGGCGGACGCGGCCACCACGCCCTTCTCCCGCTCCTTCGCCGATAGCTGCAACAGCTTGTTCCGCGCCCCGCGCTCCTTGAAAGAGCCGGTCATTTGCAGGTGATCGAGCTTGCAATAAATGTCGCACCCGCAGAGCCGGCTGAGGCTCAACGAATATGGACAAGGGCTGCGGTAAATGACGTCCTTGATGCGTGCAGCCGCGGCTTGAATGGATTGGAGCGTGATCATCTGCATGAGTGTAGCGCCTGGCGCGAAAGAGGAAAGCATCGCGCCAAGGCCGCCAAAAAGCCAAGGCGCCAAGCAATCAAATTCTTGGCCTCTTGGAGGCTTGGCGGCCTTGGCGCGTGCATCGACAGTGGCGGATGCAGTCCACATCTTTGTCCATCTGTCCCCATCCGTGGCCACGGCTCCCCGCCCAGACTTTTCGCCCGACCATCGCTCGGGTATCCTCCCGTCTACTCTCACACAAAGGAACCCGTTCATGACCGAACTCGCCAAGCTCATCGCCTCGCTGCTCGCGCTTATCGGCCCCGCGCCCAAGGACATGCCGACCGAGTTTCAGCTCAAGCAGGGAGATCAGATCGTCGCCATCGGCGATTCCATCACCGCCGCGGCGGGATATCTGCACGACACTGATAACGTGCTGGCGTCGCAGTACCCGGACCTGAAGCTGCCGAAAATCATCAACACGGGCATCGGCGGACAAAAGGCCGAAGACCTGATCAAGCGTTTCCAAAAGGACGTGATCGACCGCAAGCCGGCAGTCGTGACATTGAGCATCGGGATCAATGACGTGTGGCACCGGCTCAATCAGCCGCACGATCCGAAGGTGCTTTCCGAATACCAGGCGAATGTGTCAAAGATGGTGGACATGGCGCAGGCCTCGGGGATCAAGGTCATCCTGCTCGCCCCCACCATCATCCAGGAGGACGTTCACGGCCTGGGCAACGAGCGGCTGATCGTCTACGTCGACGCCGAGAAGCGAATCGCCGCGGAAAAACACTGCACCTTCGTGGACCTCCACGCGATGTTCCTCAAGGCCCTGGAATCCAAGCCCGCGGATGCGAAGGGCAACTGGATCACCGGCGACGGCGTCCACATGAACCCCCGCGGCGACGCCCTCATGGCCATCGGCATGCTCCGCGCATTGGGCGTACCTGATGAGAAGATCAAGGCGGCGGAGGAAGTGCCGGGGAAGTAAAAACGCGCGCCGCTCCATCTGTCCTCAGCCCCGGAGGGGCGAAAGGCCTTAGCCCACGGCGCGAGGCGTGGGAAAAAGTTGGAGAAGCGAATAGCCCCGGAGGGGCGTAAGAAGCGCCTGATCTCATGCACCTCTAGATCACACGCTTCTTACGCCCCTCCGGGGCTGAATCCCATTCCCGCGGCATTCACGCCGCCGCGGCTTTCGCGGGTTGCATGATCCACTTGCGGATTGTGCCCTTGTGCCCGTCCCATGAGGAGCCCGTGCGGAGCTTGAGGAACGTCGTGTAGAGGCCGTCGAGGCCTTTCACGAAATCGCGAAGAATTCCGATCCGCTCCTCGAACAGCACCCGCGGCGATTCCGCCTCCTCCACGTCCGGCAGCTTCGCGGCACCGACCGCGAGCGATTCGCCGCTGAGGTTCAGGGAGAACTGCTGGCGGCCGATGTCGAGCACCAGGCCGGTTTTCCGGGGCAGCTTGCCGCTGCGCAGGGCGTCGCGGGCCTCGGGCATGCGCGAGGGGCCGTCGCCGCGGAGCGTGTCGCGGCCGGTCTGGCCGTAGGCGCAGTCCAAATCCAGCGACTTGTCGAGGAAGAGCGTGATCTCCCCCGATTTCTCGGTCTTCACCAC
>JAQGHH010000207.1 GCA_028288945.1 Phycisphaerales bacterium | reverse complement strand
AAGGAAATGGGCGCGGACTGGGACAAGAGCGTGCAGTACGTAAAGGACCGCCCCGGGCATGACCGCCGATATGCGATCGATGCCACCAAGATCAAACAAGAACTGGGCTGGGAGCCCAAACGCCGGTTCGAGGAGGCGATCAAGACGACCATCCAATGGTATCGCGACCACGAAAGCTGGTGGCGAGCCATCAAGAGCGGCGAATATTTGAAATACTACGAAGCGCAATACGCCGGGCGATGATCCATTCTTCCGCCCCAAGCCCCGGAGGGGCTAAGGATAGAAGCGGGCCATCCGCTAGACTAGTTTTGTAGGGCGTACTTTAGTACGCGTTCTTTCGTGCTCCGCCAAAATGCCGGGAATACGCGTACTAAAGTACGCCCTACAGTGCATCGCGGTAGATTGCGTCGTCCGTCCGGCGTGAAGAACATGGCTGTCGCTTCCAAAAATCTCCTCATCCGTCCCGCAACCTCAGAGGACGTCCCGCTGATCCTCGATCTCATCCGCGGCATCGCGGAATACGAGAAACTCTCGCACGAAGTGGTCGCGACCGAAGACCTCTTGCGCGAACACCTTTTCGGCCCGCGGCCCGCCGCGGAGGTGTTGCTCGCGTATGTGGATGGGAACTCGGTGGGGTTCGCGCTCTACTTTCCCAATTTCTCTACCTTCCTCGGCCGGCCGGGTGTCTATCTTGAAGACCTATACGTGCGGCCGGAAATGCGCGGGAAGGGCGTCGGCAAGGCGTTGCTCCGTGAAGTCGCGCGGGTCGCGGCCCGGCGGAATGGCGGGCGGCTGGAATGGTCTGTGCTCGACTGGAACGAGCCGGCGATCAAGTTCTACAAGAGCCTCGGGGCGGTGCCGATGGACGAATGGACCGTGCACCGCGTGACCGGCGACGCCCTGCGAAAGCTGGCGGACCTTTGAGCGCCACGCACGAACCCCCCGTCCCGCGCCCCCCGGCGACGCGGTTTCAGGGGAGCAAACTTAAACTGCTCGACTGGCTCTGGGAACACCTGCAGCCGCTCCCGTTCCACACCGTCCTGGACGCCTTCGGTGGAAGCGCCTGCGTCTCCCACTTCCTCAAAGGGCGGGGCAAATCGGTCACCTGCAACGATCTGCTCACCTCCAGCTACCTTGGTGGCCTCGCGCTGGTCGAGAACGATCGCGAACGACTCCCCGACGACCAAGCGGCTGAGCTGACGCGCCGCCGGGCTGATGCCCGCTACGACGACCTGATCGCCCGCACTTTTTCGGGGATCTATTTCACGGACGACGAAAACGCCTGGCTCGACGTCGTCGCTCAGAACATCCCTACGCTCGCATGCCGGTATCAACGCGCGATCGCCTGGCACGCGTTGTTTCAATCGGCCATGGCCAAGCGGCCGTACAACTTGTTTCATCGCCGAAACCTTTACATGCGCTTGGCGCCGGTCGCGCGCACGTTTGGGAATAAGGTGACGTGGGACAAGTCGTTCGATGTGCATTTCCGCCATTTTGTGGGCCAGGCGAACGCCGCGGTTTTCTCCGCGCGGCCGTGCCGGTCCATCAATTGCGACGCCCTGGCCGTCCCCGGCGAATTCGATCTGGTCTACATCGACCCGCCGTACCTGAACCAACGGGGCGTCGGCGTCGATTACCACGGCTTCTATCACTTCCTGGAAGGCCTGGCATCGTACGCCCAATGGGAATCGCGGATCGACTTTGAATCCGCGCACAGAAGAATGAAGCCAGCGCCGTCACCCTGGACGAGCCGGGCGAGGATCCATGGGGCGTTCCGTGATTTGTTTCGTCGGTTCAGAGGAAGCACGATCGCCGTTTCGTACCGGAGCGATGGGATCCCATCGGTGGAAGAGTTGGCTGGGCTACTGCGCGAGGTGAAGCGGAATGTCGTCGTGCATCGGCGGCAAGCACCTTACAAATACGTGCTCTCCACCAATGCGGCTTCGCACGAAGTGCTGCTGATCGCGACCGACGGGTAGGCCGGACTTCGTGTTACATGCTCGGTGCTGTCGAAGGAGGGAGGTCGGCGAATTGTGCCGCGTGGCGGGCGCCGCCGTGTTCCGCTCTCCATCACGGGGCGCGGAACACGCGGCACCTTCTCATTTTCACGCGCTACGCAGTTCGCGCCAGCGCCTCACGCCATCGGCCGGCGGTCGTTGAAAAACGCGGGCGCGTTTTCCCGTCCCGTGTGCAGAGGTTGGTCTATTGATTGTTCCACGAAACGCAGCGTGCTCGTCAGCAAATCCCGGGGGGGGTCGCCGGCCGGGAGTTCGTCCAGAAGGCTCAGCACTTTTTCGATGCGGATCACGCGTTCGCGGATGTGGCCGTCGGCGGCGGCGTATACGGATGTGCCCGCGGTCTTCCCCGCCACGGCCGCACTCCGATCCAGAAGCAAGTCCATCGCCCGACGGTCCTCGTCACGCACTTTCAGTTTCATAGCGTCCCCGTAAATCTCGCAGGTGGCCGGCCCTATTGCCGGCGACCGTACAGCCTGACATTCCCTACCCCGCTCCTCGAATCGGCCGGCCTTGGGAAAGGCGGCATACCGACACCGGCAGAAAATGATCTGCCGGGGCAAACGTCGCTTATTCACGTGAGTCCGACCCAACGCCGCAAAGCGGCTCGAACAGATATGCCTGGCGAAACCTGCCAGACGTGCATCCGATCGGCTCGCCGCACGAACGGTCGCGGTCAAAGCGATCTATTAGTTGCCTACGCCGGTGACCGGCTGTGGTTCGAGGACTTCTTTTCGTTCGTCGCTTTCCAGCGTTCGGCGAAATGTGCGACCGCGGCATGAAGCCGCGATTTTACGGTCCCCAGCGGGATATCCAAGATCTCGCTGATCTGCTTGTACGGGAATTGATGAAAATAGGAGAGTAGTAAAATCTCACGTAAATGCTCGGGCATGCTGGTGACGGTGTTGTGGACGAGCTGCTGGAGCTCGCGTTTTTCCATGGGCTCGCCGGGCATTTCGGCGGCGGATTTCATCAGGTCGATGAACTCGCCGCTTTCCCCGTCGCCGGGGCTGATGCTCGCCTGCAGCGGGTTGGTCGGCCGGCGTGCCTGGGAGCGGATCAGGTCGCGCGCTTTGTTGGCCGCGATGGTGAAAAGCCACGGACGAAACCGCCGGGCCGGATCAAACTGCTCGGCCGACTGGTGAACCTGAAGGAATGTTTCCTGGAAGACGTCTTCAGCGCTGGCGCGGTTCCCAAGGAACCGCACGAGGAAATGGTAAAGTTCCCGTTGGTAGCGCGCGACAAGCTGCCCGAAGGCGGAGGCTTCGCCGTGGCGATAGTCGTCCAACAATTGTTCGTCGGCCCGGCCGTCGGTGCCGCCGCCCGCGGGATATCGCGGCGGGGCTACGGCGTCTTCGGGTTTGGCTTCTCGTGTGCCTGGCAACATAGCTGGCCCTCCTTCGGCCTGTTCGGGCCGTTCGGCGTCGCGCCCGTGACGGGAGCGTGATACAGCTTTGGTTGCGCGCTTCGGGGGTTTCATTGCACACCTCCAGCAGGGCAGCTATTGTGCCCCCGCAACTTCCGAAGGGCAACCCGAGCATGACCTCTGACGTAACAAATCATATGCCTCAGTCGAACGACGTTCCGAGCCCGGTGCGATTTTTTGGCGTGGATGCCGCGGCATTCGATGCCCAGATGGTTTCCTGGAATTTGCCAAAATTCCGCGCCGGCCAAATCCGCGATTGGGTCTACGACAAGCTGGTCAGTATTCCCGCCCGCATGTCGAATCTGTCCCGCCGGGACCAGGAAGGCCTCGCCCGCCACGTGGCCTTCGAGACTTCCGCCATCGCCAGCCACCAGCACAGCAACGACGGCACGCAAAAACTGCTTCTCACCTGGGAAGCCTCCGCCGAGGGCAAGAGGCCTGCCGCGGGCGCGAACGCCGAAACCGTGATGATCCCGGACGGCGACCGCCGGACGGCGTGCGTCAGCTCGCAGGTCGGCTGTCCCGTCGGCTGCAAGTTCTGCGCGAGCGGGATCAACGGCGTCAAAGGCAACCTCACCGCCGACCAGATCGTCGAACAGGTCTACCGCTTCAACCAGATCCTCCACCCCCGCGGCGAGCGGATCACCAATATCGTCTTCATGGGGATGGGCGAGCCGCTGGCCAATTACGCGAACCTCATGCAGGCCATCCGCGTGCTCCATGACCCGCAATGTTTCAACATCGGAGCCCGGAAGATTACGGTCTCCACGGTGGGCGTGCCGTCGAAGATGCGCGAGCTCGCCCACGAGGAATTGCCGCTGAATCTCGCGATCTCGCTCCATGCTCCCAATGAACCTTTGCGTAAACAGCTCATCCCGTGGGCCGAGCATTTCGCGCTGGACGACATCCTCGACGCGGCACGCTACTACTTCGACAAGACCGGCCGGGAGATCACGCTCGAGTACATCCTGCTGGCCGGGGTTAACGATCAGCCCGACCACGCCCGGCAACTGGTGAAACTGTGCCGGACGCTCAGGGCCAATGTCAACCTCATCCGTTACAACGAAGTCGCCGGCCTCCCCTTCGGCCGGCCCAGGGGTGACGACGTCCTGCGCTTCCAGGAGATCCTCCGCGACGGCGCGGTGAACGCCCACGTCCGCAAGAGCCGCGGCCGCGACATCGACGCCGCCTGCGGGCAACTCCGCCGGGAAAAGCTGGGCGAGCAGGCGGGGGAAGTGATAGCGGCGAGCGGGAACGTCAGCTTGCCGGTGGTGAGCTGACGTGCGGCGCGGCCCGTATCGAGTTCCCTAGGGACCCACACCGATATCACAAAGGCCACAGAGACCACAAAAAGCACAGAGGAATGCAACTCAAGAATTTCTCTCCGTGCTCTTTGTGGTCTCTGTGATCTCTTTGCTTTTGTGGCCGGTTGGGTTGCGACCACGACACCGCTTTCACCGTCCGCTATGATGGCGGCATGTCCGCATTCGTATCGAATCGCCGGCGGGCGTTTTCGCTCGTCGAGCTTCTGGTGGTCGTTGCGATCCTCGCAATACTGCTGAGCATCTTCATCCCTTACGTCGCCAAGATCCGCGAATCCGATCGCCGGGTGCGATGCGCCGACAACCTGCGCGCGGTCATGCAGGGCCTGCGCGAATACGCGAGCCTGAAGGACGCCAGGGGCGTCGCAAGCCACAGTTATCCCAGCGTGCTCTACGACAAGGACCACAACCCCAACGGGTACGCAGCCTATACCGGGGCGGATTCCCAGAACCCGTTCGCGAAAGACACCAGGGTCAAGCCCAACGACGTCACCGCATCCCTCTGGCTTCTCGTGCGGCAAGGATTCGTCGCCCCCAATCGCTTCATCTGCCCCAGCACGACCAACTCCCCCGACCCGCTACTCACCAACGGCGTCGCGGTGCGCGCCGAGCAGCGGTCCAATTTCACCGACGGCTCGCACCTGAGCTATTCCTACGCCTCCCCCTTCAGCGGCGCCGACGGCTACAAAATGCAGGACACCCAGGTCGCCGACTTCGCGCTGCTCGCCGACAAGAACCCGGGGGTTGCGGGGAAAAATGACGGCGTCACGCGCCCCGCCTTCGACGCCGAGCCGTTTGATCTGGCGATGGCCAACTCCAACAACCACCGCAAGGTCGGCCAAAACGTGCTCTATGCCGACGGCCACGTCGCGTTCCAAACCACACCCTACTGCGGCGTCGGCAAGGCCGACCGCCGCGACAATATCTACACCGCCCTCGCCCCGATTCCCCTGAGCCCCGGCCAGCGCCCGCCCGTCGAATCCAACGGCTACTTCGCCCGCGACATCGGCCCGTCCTGGACAAACGACAGCTATCTGGTGCCGACGGACGATGAATGACGCCGCGTAGGTTTGATTCCCTCCCGGGCAGCCGACGGCACGACTGCCACGCGCACATTTCCTGATTCCAATCGTTCAACCGCTGGAACCGCACGCAGTTTAGCGCTAATATGGTGCCATCTATGGCTGGAACCACCACTCCCGAATCGATCGGGCGGCTCGTTACTGCGCGCCCGCTCAAAGAGCTTGCCCAAAAGCTCGCCTCAATTGGTGCCGCCACGGCCTCCGGGCTGTGGGGGAGCAGCATTGCCGCGGTCGTGGCGGGGATTGAGAAGGAGCTGCGACGGCCGGTCGTCGTGATCTGCGGGCATCTGGATGAGGCGGACGATCTCGCCGATGACATCGAGCTCTTCGCCGGTCGGCGGCCGGACGTGCTGCCGGCCCTCGAACTGGGCGGCAGCCTCGGGAATCTCTCCGAAGAGCAGGCCGTCAATCGCTTCGGCCTGGTCGCGCGCTATGCCGCGGGCGCGCCCGCCGACACGCTGCTCGTCTCGCCGATTCAGGCGCTGATGCAGCCGGTGCCGTCGCGGGAGCAGATCGCGCAGCTCATGCTCAACCTGAAGCCGGGCCAGGATCTGGAGCCCGAGAAGCTCATCGTCTGGCTCTCCGACCACGGGTATAACCGCCTCGATCAGGTCGAAGTGCCCGGCGATTTCGCCGTCCGCGGCGGGATCATCGACGTCTACCTCCCCGGCGAATTCCAAGCCTCCGGCGACCAGGTGGGCCTCACCGCCCGCATCGATTTCTTCGGTGACCAGATCGAATCGATCAAGCAGTTCGACGTCGATACGATGGGCTCGCTCGACACGCTGCCGTCGCTCCGCATCGTCGACATCAAGGGCCAGCTCCCCGAATCCACCTCGTCCGTCAGCCTGTTCACCTACCTGCCCGACGACGCGATCGTCGTCCTCTGGGCGCCGCTGGAAATCGCCGAGCAGGCCCGGAGCTATCTGGATCGCCTCCCCGATGCGAAGGGGATCTACCCACTCCGCGCGGTGCTCCAGCAAACCGCCCAGTTCGCGCGCCTGGAGCTGAGCCAGTTCGACCAGGGCACCACCGCCATCGACAGCCTGATCGGCGGCAAGGAAGTCCCGCAGGTCCATCTCCCCATCCGCTCGCTCCAGCGGTTCGAGACCGAAGCGAAAAAAGCGATCTCCGAACTCGCCGAGCTCGCCACGACCCATGACGTCACCGTCTTCTGCGAAAACGCCGGCGAAGCCCAACGCTTCCGCGAACTGCTCGCGCAGGAGCAGGACGGCCTGGCGGAAAAGATCCGCACGCCGGTGGGGTATTTGCATCGGGGGTTTGTCTGGGATGAGGGGGGAGAGGAGACGCGGAGAGAAGACATACGGGAGCAGACGCGGGGACGCGGGGACACGGAGACGCGGAAAGAAGACGCCGCCGTTCCCGCATCCCTTTCTTCCATCCCCGCGTCCCCGCGTCCTCGCGTCCCCGCGTCTGCTCCCGTAGCTCTTCTCGGCCACCACGAGCTCTTCCACCGTTACGAGCAGCGCCGCCGCGTTAAGAAAGTCATCGCCTCCCGCCCCGTCGATTCCTTCCTCGACCTGAAGGACGGCGACTATGTCGTCCACGTCGCGCACGGCATCGCGCGGTTCATGGGGATGAAGACCATCTCCAAGGACGGGCACAGCGACGAGTACCTGTCGCTGCGCTTCGCCGACAACGCGACGCTGCACGTGCCCGCCGCCCGGATCAACCTCATTCAGAAATACGTCGGAGGGTTCCAGGGCCATCCGCAGCTCTCGCGGCTGGGTAGCGGGGCGTGGGAGAAGCAAAAGGCGAAAGTCTCCGAAGCCGTCATGGACATGGCGGCGGAGCTGATCGACATCCAGGCGGCGCGGGCTGCGGAAATGGGGACGGCCTACCCGCCCGACACCGAATGGCAGCGGGAATTCGAAGCCGAGTTCCCGTACGAGCCGACCGCCGATCAGGTCACCAGCAGCGAAGACATCAAACAGGACATGCAAAAGCACCGGCCGATGGACCGCCTGCTCTGCGGTGACGTGGGGTACGGCAAGACCGAGCTGGCGATGCGCGCCGCGTTCAAGGCGTGCGAGTTCGGCAAGCAGGTCGCCGTGCTGGTGCCGACGACGGTGCTGGCCGAGCAGCATTACCGCTCGTTCAAGGAGCGGATGGTGAACTACCCCTTCGAGATCGATTCCATCAGCCGGTTCAGATCGACGCGCGAACAAAAGGAGACGTTGCGCAAGCTGGCCAAGGGGGAAATCGATGTGCTGATCGGCACGCATCGGCTCATCAGTAAAGACGTGAAGTTCGCCGACCTGGGGCTGGTCGTCATCGACGAGGAGCAGCGCTTCGGCGTGACGCATAAAGAGCGATTGAAGCAGATGCGCAAAACGGTGGACGTGCTGACCATGTCGGCCACCCCCATCCCCCGCACGCTGCACATGGGGATGGTCGGCCTGCGCGACATCAGCTCCCTGACCACCGCCCCGCAGGACCGGCGGAGCGTCGTCACCGAGGTGATGAGCTTCGACCGCCAGCGGGTGAAGGCCTCGATCCTCCGCGAGCTCAACCGCGACGGGCAGATCTACTTCGTACACAACCGCGTGCAGAACATCCTGGAGATCGCCGAGGAGATCCAGAACATGGTGCCGGACGCGCGCATCCTCGTCGGGCACGGGCAGATGGGCGAGGGGGAGCTGGAAGACGTGATGCTCAAGTTCATCCGCCACGAGGCGGACATCCTGGTCTGCACGACGATCATCGAATCGGGCCTGGACATTCCCAACGCCAACACGATCGTCATCAACAACGCCGACCGCTTCGGCCTCAGCGAGCTGCATCAGCTTCGCGGCCGCGTGGGAAGATGGAAGCACCGCGCTTACTGTTATTTGCTGTTGCCTGCCGACCGCCCGGTGACGCCCGTCGCGGCCAAACGTCTCAAGGCCATCGAGGAATACAGCCACCTGGGCGCCGGGTTCAAGATCGCCATGCGCGACCTGGAGCTGCGCGGGGCCGGTAACATCCTGGGTCCCGAGCAGTCGGGGCACATCGCCGCCGTCGGGTATGAGATGTATTGCCAGCTCCTGGAGGAAGCGACGCGGCAATTGAAGAATGAGCCCAAGGCCGCGACGCCCGAAGCACACGTGGACATCGGCATCAGCGCGTTCCTCCCCAAGACCTACATCCCCGGTGACCGCCAGCGCATGGACGTCTATCGCCGGCTTACAAGGTGCACGAGCCTGGACATGCTGCAGATGCTCGAGCAGGACATGAAAGACGCCTTCGGCGAGCCCCCCAGACAAGGCATCATCCTCTTCGCCCTCACCGAGTTGCGGCTTCTGGCGCAGATGTACGGCATCACCAGCATCATCCGCAAACCGCCTGACCTGGTGCTGACGGTGTCGGACGGCAACAAAGCGCAGCACGCCCTCACCGGCGCACCCGGCACCCTGCGCGTGATCGACGAAAAGACCGTCTACCTGCGCATGCCCGCCAGCTACACCGAGCCGGAAGTCTGCCTGATGGTGCTCAAGAATCTGCTGCGTTCCGCCCACGACCGCGACGTAAACGCCGCGACTGCGCCCGCGGCGGCCGAGCCAACAGCGCAAGCGCCGCCCGCGCCCAGGGCCGCGTCGCTGGAGCCCGCGCCTTCCAACGGCAGGCTGCAGCCCGCCGCTACGGACGGCAAGGGGGACGGCCGGGCTCGTCCACAGGCCCCGCCGCAAAGGCAGCCGGTGGCCAAATCTCAGCCGGCAACTGCGGGGAAATCCACCGGGGCACAGTTGGAGAAGCTGGCGTCGCTGCGCGACCAGGGGATCCTCACGGAGGAGGAATTTCAGACCGCGAAGAAGCGGCTGGTGACGGCGACATGAACCCGTCGACCGCCGCCCGCCACGCCCGAAACTCGCGGGCCGGTGCTGCCGGCGTACCGCCGACCATTTCGCGCTGGAAGACGAGCGCGAACGCGCAATTCGCGTAAATGCCGAAGAGAACCAGCGGCAACCCGGCCGCGAGGATCGCCCCTCGGAGCGCCGGCCGGCGAATGTGCAGCACGGCGTGCAGCCCGAACGCCCCGCACGCGACGAGAGCGGGGAATAGGTCGTGCACGTACCGGTAGCTGATCGCGTTGGCCGCCAAAACGGTCGCGCCGCCGAGGAGCACCGCCCGAACGGGCAGGGCGGCGGTCGCGCCGCCGGTGGCCCGGCGGTGCGGGACGACCACCAGCCCGATCGCCGCCAGCGCCAGCAGCGCCGGCATCGCTACGGGCATTCCGGCGAACGGCTCGATCACGTCCAGCCGGGCCTCGGGTAGCACCGCCGTGTCAAGCGCCAGATAGAGCCACGGGAAGCTCGGCGCGACGCGCACGCTGGAGGCGGAGAAGTACGCGAGCGATGTGGACCGCACGTTCGCCAGCGACATGAGCCGTCCGCCCGTGTTGGCGAAGCGGGCGGGGTCCGCGATCATCGGCGAATACATTCGTAGCGGGACGCCCTCGAAGGTCGTGCGGAACTTCGCGTAGTTAACCCCCACGAAGCAGGCCACGGTGAGCCCGACGGCCGCGAGCGGCGCCACGGCGTCGAACCACGCCCGCCGACGCCAGAGTGCGCTGACCCCCAGCAGCCCGATCGCGGCGACCGCGCCGCTGCCGGAGGGCGCGCGGGTGAAAAACGCCGCCGACGCCAGCCCGCACGCCAGCACCAGCAGCCACCTCCGCGGCCGGACGAGCCAGCACATCACGGCATAACAACAGGCGAGCGCCAGGGCCGCCCCCCAGATCAGCGCCTCGTGAAAGACGTAGGCACGGCTGCCGAGGAAGATGAGCGTCGACCCCAGCCCGGCCGACAGTAGGAAGACCGATCGGGCGGCAACTGACAACCGGGCTGGTATGGCCGCCGACGCCGGGAAGAACTCGCCGGCCTTGAGGACCAGCAGGTGCAGGACCGATAACGTGACCGCGCAGGCGAGCGTCAACGACAGCCGGCTCCAGCGCCCCTCCATGGCCGGGAACAGGCGGTTGAGCGCCATCCGCGGCACCGCCGGGACGAAGCCGAAGTAACCGTACCGCTTCCCGTCGCGGATGAACGCCTCATTGCGCAGTGAGGCTGGTTCGACGTCCCACCGCCCCTGGAGAAGGCTTCGCGCCTGGGCGTCGTAGAACTGGCCGAAATCTTCGGGGGCGAAGAGTCGGCCCGTGCCGCAGGTGACCATCCAGACGAAGATGGCGAGGACGGGGACGAGCATTAAGAGCGGGGCGTGGCGGTGGAGCGTCGTCCGTTGCGCCACGTGCCCGCAGGAGGCGGCGGGCGGATGGGACGCGTCGGCTTCCGCGCCATCGGAGTGGCGGTTGCGCGCAAGCAGCATGTACGTGCCCATGTCGGTCTATTCGGTTTATTCGGTCTGGTACTTTTGTGAACGCATGCCGGCCCAAGGGGTGCCGTCGGCGCGGAGGGGGGTTTTCAGCGGTCAAAAGCTTACCGAATCACTTGCCCATGAGTTTCATCGCCAGAACGCCGGCCTGCGCGTTACTGCTCAAAAGCTCCGTCGTAATCGCGGCCATCGTCCTCGACGAGACGACCTTGGCGCCCACGCGGCAGGCCGCGCTGCGCACCCGCCACAGTGCGCGATAGTCGAGCCTCAGCCGGGAGCGCCGGGCTTGCGTGGCGCCCCCGTCGAAAGCGATCAGGGTATGTGCGGCCAATTCGGCGCTGCGGAGGGCCAGGCCCATTCCTTCTCCGCCGATCGGCTCGATCGCGGCGGCGGCGTTCCCGACGGGGACTACGCCCGCCTGCCAGGCGGGGCGCACCGCGAACCGCGGCAGCGGTGCGGCCAGCCAGTTGCTCGCCCGGGTTGCGCCCTTGAGCCTTCGCGCTAATCCGGCGTTTTCTGCGATCAGCTCCGCGAACAGCGCGTCAAGGTTGCCGCCGTGGGCGCGGAGGCGGCGGGCGGGGACGCTGAACGCGGCGTTCCAGCGCCCGCCTTCGATGGGGGCGAGCCCGCCATAGCAGCCGTGGCAGCCGAACAGTTCTATCGCGTCGCGCCCGCCGGCGATTCCCACCCAATGGGACTTGATGCCGAAATCGCCGGTCAGGGTCGGGGCGGGGCCGGGCAGGGCGGACTTGCCGTCGGCGACGATCACGTGAGTAGGCTCGGACGTTTCGATCGTGTTTCGCGCCAAGTCGCGGACGCGCAGCCGCACGCCGGCCCGCGTGAGTTCGACCCCTTCGCAGCGAGCGGGTTGCAATACCCTCGCGCCCGCCGCCCGTGCTTCGTTGAGAAGGAACTGGTCGAACACCTCGCGGGAGAGCCCCAGCATCCGCCGCGGCAGAGGGGCGACGGCGTAGCGGCTGTCGCCTGCGTGGATCACGGCGTGCGTGAGATTCACCGGATGCAATGCGCGGAGCCGCTCAGCCAGGCCGATGCGTTCGAGCACTTCGATGCCCAGTGCACTGAGACATTCGCCGCAGACTTTGTCGCGGGGAAAACGGTGTTGTTCGAGGAAGGTGACGTCCCAGCCGCCCCGCGCGAGTAGTAGTGCTGCGACGCTCCCGGCGGGGCCTGCGCCGATGATGGTGACGTCGGGCATTTGTCTTAGTTGGGCTCCCTCTCCCTGGGAGGGAGAGGGGACTTATACCGCCGCCGGCTCGGCCGCACGCTTCCTTAGCAAGTCCATCTTATCGCGAACTTCCTGCGCGATGCGGGAGTTCGGAAATTCCTGGGTGATCGAGTCGCCGGCGCGGATGGCCTCGTCCCACTTTTGTTCGCGGACTGCCGTGGAGAAGGCGGCGCCCAGGCTGTTGAGCTTTTCCTTGAAGACGCCGCGGGCGGTTTCCTGCATGCTCGCGGCTTCATTGGGGGTGAGATAGGGGTCGAGCTGCTTGAGAATTTCGATGCTCGCGTCCGTGTCGTGGCGCGCGACGGCTTCGTTCCAGCTTTGCAGAAGCTGCTTCTTGTGGGCGTGTCGGCGGCCGTCGATCTCGTGCGGCAGGTTCTTCACCTGCTCGTTGTCGGGCAGGGCCGCGATCAGCTTCTCGGCCTCGCGCAGGGCGTTGTTCCATTGCTCGGCGCGGGTATGGCGGTCGATGACGGCCACCGTCTCGCTAATCTGCTTGCGGACGATGCCATTCTTGCGGTCGTCGATCTCCTTGCGCAGGTGCTGGGCCTCGCCCTTGTAGCCGAAGGCGCGCTCGATCTCGTCGGCCAGGGCGTAGGCGGCTTCCCAATCCTGCTTGCCCATTTCCTCCTGCACCGCACGCCGGAGGGCTTCGCGGTCCTTCTCGCGGAACGCGACGGACCGGGCACGATCGCTGAGCAGTTGCTGCTCGCTCATGAGGTTGAGCAGGATTGCGATCTGATCGAGCCGCTCGCAGAGTGGGGCGAACATCTCCTCGCGCGATCCCGCCTGCTGCGCGTTGACCGCGCGGGTGATGGGCCAGGAGACGCCGATGGCGACGAGGCAGACGCACCCCGCCGCGAGCATGGCCCACTGCGTGTGCGGCGGCCTCGCCAGCAGGTAAATGCCGACGCCAAGAACGGCGAGTGAAAAAACCGCTGCGACCAGATACCACACCAACGACGGGAAGTTTTTCTTCTCCACGGTGACCTCTGGGCAGGGACAGGTGAGATGTCGTAACCGCTGAGTCTGACTGTAAGACGGTCTACGGAAAGTGTCAACGTACGACTTGAACCGGCTCTTGGGCCTCCGCGGCGGGCTGCTGCGGGGCATTCGCCGGGGCATTGGCCTCCCGCTCCCGAACCAGCCGCTCCCGCTCAGCGCCCACGAGACGCAACATCGCCCAAACGCCGACAGTCGCACCGATGGTCAAGGGAATGATGGAGTCCAAATGCTTACCTCAAGAAGAGACACGTGTATCTCCTTGATCGGCATGGGCGGGGTGGGGAGTTGAGATCAGCCGCGGAGGGGCAGGGAGTACACCAAATGGCAAGACTCAATGCAAAATGCAAAATGAGGAGCGGTCGGAGGGGAGGCCCCCGGAGATTAGCCCCGCCTGAGGTTAGACCGGCCGGCTCGGCCGCCTTTCATTTTGATTTTTGCATTTTGAATTTTGCATTCAATTCCCGGCCACGCTTCTTTCGCCCTTCCGGGGCTGGTGCTCCTGCGGGGCCTCGCATGTCTTCCAACTATTCCACCGCCTCTACCCGCGCCCCCGGCGGCCACGCGTGCCCCCGGCGGTAGTCGGCCAGTGGCATCACGCCGCGGCCGTCGGGTTGGAGGTCTATCACTTCCAGGCCGCCTTCGCCGGTTTGTACGAAGCCGTCGGTCATGATCTCGCCGGGGTGCCAGCGGGGGCCTTCGGTGGGCGTGGGGCGGGCGCGGACCAGACGCAGTCTGGCAAGCTCGGTCCCCGCGGCATCGCACAATCGCACGCGGCAGCCGGGCCAGGGGTGGAGGCCGCGGATTTTGCGGGCCACTTCTTCCGCCGATCGCGCGAAATCCAGCTTGGCCGCGGCTCGCGAAAGTTTGGGGGCGAGTGTGGCGCGGGATTCA
>JAQGHH010000186.1 GCA_028288945.1 Phycisphaerales bacterium | reverse complement strand
CAAGGGACCGGGCTGATCGCGGAAGGAGCCGGTGCGTGGGTCTGCGTGGTGTTGTCATCCTGCTGTGCGCGCTGGCTTTCTTTGCCGCTCCCGTTCACGCCCAGTATCAGCCCCCGAGCGAGAAGCTCATCCTCACCGGCAAGTCCGCCGCCACGTGGGCGGACGGGCCCACCAACATCATTCAGCTCACCGGCCCGGTGACGATCGAACTCGACCGCGCCAAGCTGTCGGCGGATCGGGCGGTCGTCTGGCTCTCGCCCATCAACCAGCAGAACCTGGAAATCCAGAACGCCCAGATCGCCCTCATCGGCAACGCCCGCCTGGAGGAGACGCAGGCACGCACGACGCGCTCCGGCCCGTCCCTCTTTGTCACCGCCCAGGTCCGCGGCAACGCCATCCGCATCATCGCCGACGAACGCAACGCCAAAGATCAATCCCGCTCCGACCTCTACCGCCAGGCCCAGGCGCTGCGCCAATCCCAGCCACCGTCTACCGAACCAAGCGTCCAGCCCGGCCCGCTCGTGCCGCGTCCGCCCGCCCCCGGCCCTGCGTCGCGCCCCGCGAGCAGGCCCGCCCGGTCGCAGGAAGTGCCGATCGATATCGAAGCGCGCGAGCTGGATTCCACGCCGCGCACGGAGGACGACTTCGTCGCGGTCGTGCTCAAGGGCGACGTGCGATTGATTGACCGCAAGCAAAACCGCGATCCCAAACAGGAAGGCGATTTCCTCGAGCTCTCCGCCCAGAACGCCGTGCTCTTCACGCGCGTAAAGAGCCTGCGCGAGATCGAGAAATCCAACGACAAGTATGCGGGGGAGGTGCCGATCGTCGCCGCCTATCTGGAAGGGGACGTCCGGGCGACGTACACGCCCTCGCGCGTCGGCGCGCCCGAGCAGCGGCTCACCGCCGACCGCATCTATTACGAGTTCTCCACCGACCGCGCCGTGCTCACAGACGCGATCGTCCACACGATCGAGCCGCGCCGCGGCCAGCCGGTCGTCGCCCGCGCCAAGCTCGTCCGCCAGCTCTCACAAGGCGAATATTCGGCCGAGCACATGCGGCTCACCACGAGCACCATGGCCCTCCCCAGCTACAGCATCGCCGCCGACCGCATGTACGTGCGCAGCGAGCCCTCGGGCGATCCCGCCGTCGGCGACCGCGTCGTCTATGAAGGCCGGAACACAACCCTGCAGGCGTTCAACGTCCCGTTCTTCTGGCTCCCCTACACCGGCGGCGACATCACCGAGCGCGGCTCCGTCCTCCGCAGCATCAACTTCGGCCACATCCACCAGTTCGGCGAAGTCGCCGAATCCGAATGGGGATTCTTCGAGACCTTCGGCCAGGTGCCGCCGCGCGATCTCGACGTCAACTACCGCGCCGATTACTTCACCCAGCGCGGCCCCGGCTTCGGCATGAACGCCTCCTACGGCGGCGGCTTTCTAACCGACACCACCAGGCAGCCCTGGGATTTTGACGGCCAGATCCGCTCCTACTTCGCCTACGACAAAGGCTCCGACGACCTGGGCCGCCTGCCCGTTCACGTCAACGACGACCAGAGCCTTCGCGGCCAGGCGCTCTGGGAACACCAACACTATTTCCCCGACAATTGGTCGGCGCAGTTCCGGGCCGGGTGGGTGTCGGACGGCACGTTCCTCGAGCAATGGTTCCGGCGTGATTTCGAGCAGGGCCCGCCGCGGGATATCATGGGGTATCTCAAGCACCAGGCGGGGAGCGAGGCGTTCACTTTCGGCGCGACTTGGCAGCCGATGCACCTCGTCACCACCAGCGATTTCCAGCAGGAACAGTTCGAGGTGGACCGCCTGCCCGAGGTCGGCTACTACCGCGAGGGCGACAGTCTCGCCGACGATCATCTCACCTTCTTCAGCGAAAACACGGGCGGCGGGCTTCATTTCGCCACCTCGCGCGATTCGCTCGCCGACCAGGGCTTCGCGCCCCCGGGCATCACGCCCGGCCTGCCCGCCGAGGGGTACACGGGGATCACGGGCAAGGTTGTCTGGCGCGGCGATTTCCGCCAGGAGCTCGATTTCCCCGTCACCGCCGGCCCGATCCGCGTCGTGCCGTACGTGATGGGGCGGTTCACGCAATACTCCGATACGCCGCAGGGCACCCCCCGGTCGCGGCTCATGGCCGGCGCGGGCACGCGCTTCACCACGGAGTTCTGGAAGATCGACCCCACCGTCGAATCCCAGCTCTTCGACCTCCACCAGCTCCGCCACGTCGTGGAGCCGGAGATCAACCTCTTCACCAGCGCCATGAACACCTCGCGCGACCAGGTGTTCGTGTTCGATCAGAACATCGACGCGATCAACGACATCAGCGGCGCGCAGTTCGCCCTCCACCAGCGCTGGCAAACCAAACGCGGCGGACCGGGCCAGTGGCGCAACGTCGACGCCTTCACCTTGAACGTGGACGTCGAGTATTACAACAACAAACCCCCCAAGGCCTTCCGCGAACCCACCAACTTCCGCGGCCTGTTCTTCGCCTCCGCCCCCGAAGAATCCATCCCCCGCGACGCCATCAACGCCGACGCCTCCTGGCGCATCAGCGACAGCACCGTCGTGCTGGGCGACATGTCCTACAACCTGGACAAAGCCGAATTGCAGCTCCTGGGAGTCGGCATACTCGTCCAGCGCGACGTGCGCTTCAGCTACTTTATCGGCAACCGCTACATCGCCGACCTCAATTCCAACATCACGACCCTGCACGCCGACTATCAGGTCGGCCCCAAATACATCCTCGACCTCGACCAGGAATTCGATTTCACGCAAGGCAAGAACGTCTACTCCAGCGTCGCCGTCATCCGCCAGTTCGACACGTTCTATCTAACCTTCCGCTACTTCTTCGACGAAACCACCCGCCAAAACGGCGTAAGCTTCAACATCGCGCCGATAGGCCTGGGAAGACAGTTGGATACGGGGGCGTTTAGTGCGTTTCGGAGGTGAATAAGTTGTCAGTTGTCAGTTGTCAGTCAAGGAGGGGGGAAAGAAGTTGGAATCCTAAGACTGGCGCCCTAACGCATTCATCGCATCTGCTTCCTTCACTGGCAACTGACAACTGGCAACTGGCAACTTATTCGCCAGCAATTCTCGCCTGCGGCTCGATCGTCGTTTCCCCCGATTGCGTTTTGACTTTGCCCATGACCTGGGCAGTGGCGTGGATGTAGAGGCGGCCGCCGAGGTTGGTGACGTCGCCGCTCAGCGTGCCGCTGAGGATGACCTTGGTTTTTTCCTTTACCACCAGGTTGCCGTTGATGTTCCCGAAGACGTGGACGCGCCCGCCCGGCTCGACGGTCAGGTTGCCGTAGATCGATCCCCGGCAATAGAACTTTGACCCCTGGCCCGCCGTCACATTTCCCGCGACCGAGCCCCACAGCGTCATCGGCTCATTGATCGCCAGATCGCCCGCCAAATTGCCCCGCTCTTCACGCATGCAATTCTCACATTAGTTGCTAGTTGCCAGTTGCCAGTTGCCAGTCAAGGAAGCGGATGCGGTTTTCGCCTTCTTCACTGACAACTGGCAACTGACAACTAGCAACTTTGGTTTACCGTTCTCCGATCAGGTCCCCATTCCCCCCGGCCCCGTCGGCTCGGTCACCTGCACCTCCGCCTCGCCCAATGCAAACCGCAATCCCCGGCTGCTGCGCCCCTGGATCATCAGCAAAACGACGAGCGCGAGCAG
>JAQGHH010000092.1 GCA_028288945.1 Phycisphaerales bacterium | reverse complement strand
CACGCGAAGGACCCGGTAAAGATGGCCGCGGCCATGAACCACGCCCTGGAAGCCGGGCGGCTGGCGTACCAAGCCGGGCGTATTGCGAAAAAGAGATATGCAACCGCCAGCTCGCCGTTCGAGGGCGTGATCAGTTGTATCCCGGGAGAGTAAGGTAAATCCGAAATCCGAATCCCGAAATCTGAATGAAGCCCGAATGACGAAATCCGAATCGAGAAGTCTACGACGTGGATCTACGCTTTCGGAACTCGTCATTCGGATTTGATTCGGATTTCGGGATTCGGATTTCGGATTTAATTTCTTGGGGCCCTCTTAGTTATGAATGAACTCTGGAACACCCTCGCCGGTCGGGCGAATGTCTCGTTGGACGCTTCCCAGCACGAGCGGCTGTCGCGCTACCTCGATTTATTGTTCGAGGCGAACGCGACGATGAACCTCACGCGCATCACCGACCGGGCCGCGGCGGAGGTGAACCATATCGGCGATTCCCTCACCCTGCTCCCCTTCCTGCCGGCGGGGCCGATGACTCTGGCCGACGTGGGCAGCGGCGGAGGCGTGCCGGGGATTCCGCTGGCGATCGCCCGACCCGATGCGCAAGTCCTGCTCATCGAATCGACCAAGAAGAAAGCCGCGTTCCTGGAACGGGCGGCTACGGAACTGGGACTGACCAACGTCCGTGTCACCGGCGAGCGCGCCGAAGACATCGGCCAGTCGGGACGTCGGCAGACGTTTGACGTGGCCGTCGCCCGTGCGGTCGCCACGCTCGACTGGCTGGCGGAATGGTGCCTGCCGCTGGTCAAGACGCGTGGGAAGGTGCTGGCCATGAAAGGCAAGCGGGCCGCGGAAGAGCTGCCGCTGGCCGCCAAGGCCATCCGCCTTCTAGGGGGCGGGGAGCCCGTCACCCACCCGGTCGATCTCCCCGGCGCGGAAAACTACGTCATCATCGAAATCCCCAAAGCTAGAAGCACCGACAAGCGCTATCCCCGCCCCGCCACTGAGGCGAAAGGTAAGCCGCTAACCTAGTGAAGGAAACGCTCTCTGCTGCATGCTCCGTAATAAAAGCGACATAACGGTCCTCCTCCAGAGTAAACAGTATTAGAAGTGCTCCATGCTGCGTGCTCCGTGAAGGAAAGCGAAGCCCTTTGGCTTCCATCCCGTAGCACGGACTACGCAGCATTTACCCCACCCCACCCGAGCATTTCCCGTACCTGTCGGCCTACAATCAGGAAAATCTCCCATGGTCCTCCGGTATTTGAAACGGGCTCTGGCGGAAGATTTTCGTATTAGAATAGAGGCACGAGCTGCGGCCCGGCGGCTTAATGGATTCGTGGTGCCCGGAAGAGGTGCTGCATGCTGGTTCTGGCCAGGACACGTGATGAAACGATCATGATCGGAGACGACGTCGAAGTCACCGTCGTCGACGTCCGCGGCGAGAAAGTGCGCCTGGGCATTAGCGCGCCACGTAACGTGAGCGTGCATCGTAAGGAAGTCTACGAAGCCATCCGCAAGGAAAACCGCGAGGCCGGAAAAATCGCCCCCGCGGACGTCGCCCATCTGCCCCAATCCAAGGAAGGGCCCGCGATGCCCAGCGCCCGCCCCGAAACCATCGACCGCGAGGCCCACGCCCCTTTCATCCGCGCCGCCCTTGACGAGGCCCGGCAGGGATTGGCGGAGGGGGGTTTGCCGATCGGCTCGGTCCTCGTGCGCGACGGCCAGATCATCGCCCGCGGCCACAATCGCCGCGTGCAAAAAGGCGACCCGATGGCCCACGCCGAGATCGACTGTTTGACCAACGCCGGGCGGCAAAAGACATATCGCGATACGGTCCTCTATTCGACGCTCATGCCCTGCTATCTTTGCAGCGGCGCTTCAGTGCAATTCAGCATCCCGAAGGTCGTCGTGGGCGAGTCCGTCAATTTCGCGGGTGCGCCGGATTTCATGCGGTCCAAGGGGATCGATGTGATCGACCTGCACGACGAAGCCTGCGTCCGCCTGATGTCGGATTTTATCCAGGCCCACCCTGATCTCTGGCATGAAGATATTGGGAAGTAGACGACGGCCGCCCACAGCCCCGGCATGTGGCACAGCCGCCCCCGGCGGTGTCTTTGTTTCCGCCTGCGGCGGAACCCAGCCGGGGGCGGCTGTGCCACATGCACTTCATCCGGCCAGCGCCCGCACCGCCAATTCTTTAGGGATCGGCGCGATGCCGTCGGCGAGTTCCACCGCATCTACAGGCGCGGGAAGCCGGCGGGCCAGGTCGCGGCGGTATTGCTCAATGTCCAAATGCTGCCTCGCCACCCCGCTCTCCATCGCGGCCTGGGCGACGGCGGGCGCGACGGACTGCAGCAGCCGGGGGTCGAAGACCTTGGGGATCAGATAATCCGGGCCGAACGCCAGCCCTTTCATTCCGCATGCGACGTTCACGCATTCAGGCACCGGCGTACGGGCCAAATCAGCCAGCGCCCTGGCCGCGGCAAGCTTCATCGGCTCGTTGATCGCCCGCGCGTGCACGTCCAGCGCGCCGCGGAAAATGAACGGGAAGCCGAGCACGTTGTTGACCTGATTGGGGTAGTCCGAGCGGCCGGTGGCGACGATCGCATCTGGCCGCGTGGCGCGGGCCAGCTCGTAGCGGATCTCCGGGTCGGGGTTGGCCATCGCGAAAACCAGCGGCCGCGGGGCCATCGTCTTGAGCATTTCGGGCGTCAGGATGTCGGGGGCGGAAAGGCCGTAGAAGACATCCGCGTCGCGGACGGCGTCCGCCAGCGTGCGGGCGTTGGTCCGGGCCGCGAACTGCGCCTTGTAGGGGTTCATCCCCTTCACACGGCCTTCGTAGACCACGCCCGTGGAATCGACGAGCAGGATGTGCTCCTTCTTCACGCCCAGGTCCATCGCCAGCTTCGCGCAGGAAACCGCCGCGGCGCCGGCGCCGGAGATGACCAGACTGACTGCCGACGGATCTTTGCCGACGAGCTTGAGTCCATTAATAAGCCCCGCGGCAGTGATGATGGCGGTGCCATGCTGGTCGTCATGGAAGACCGGAATGTCGAGCATCGCCTTGAGGGTTTCTTCCACGTAAAAGCATT
>JAQGHH010000090.1 GCA_028288945.1 Phycisphaerales bacterium | reverse complement strand
TGGATGAGCGGGCCCATCTCCAGGGCGTTGGGGTTGACGGCGGAGAAGGTGAGGCTCTCGCTGGCGCCCAGGGTGAGCACGGGGGTGACCCCGCCGATGGAGGCCTGGACGGCGACGGGGGTGACGGAGAGGGGGACGGACCTGGGGGCGCTGGAGAGGCTGTTGGTGGTGTCGGCGACGGCGAGGGTGAGGGTGTACGCCCCCTCCTCGGCGTAGGCGTGGGCGGGGACGGTGAAGGCGAACCCGCTGATTGTCGGATGGACGATTGGGGAGCCGTCGCCGAAGTCGACGCTGGCGGTGAAGGCGTCGCCGGCGGTGCCGGTGAAGGTGACGGGGAAGGCGGCCAGCGTGTTGCCCTCGGGCAGCGGGGCGGGGGCGGAGACGGGGTTGATGGCGGGGGTGACGGGGGTGCCCGACGGGGTCATCAGGGTTTCGTTGCTGCGGGCGCTTTCGCCGCCGACTTCGACGGCCGTGACCTTGTAGTAGTAGGTCGTGCCGTTGGTCAGGCCGGTGTCGGTGAAGGCGGCGGTAGTCAGGCCGGTGGCGATCGCCAACGCGGCCTCGCCGTTCGCGCTGGTGCCGCGGTAGACGTTGTAGGTCAGAGCGGCGCTGGAGCCACTGTAGCTCGGGGCGCTCCAGCTCAACGTAACTTGTCCGGCGGCACCGGAGGCGCTGAGGGCGGTGGGAGCGAGCGTGCGGGTGGCGGCAATGACGCTTGCAGAGGCTCCGCTGCCCGCGACGTTGTAGGCGTCTATCTCGTAGACGTACTCCGTACCGCTCGCGAGGCCGGCGCCGTTCAGGCCGTTGTCCGTGTACCCCAACACGTTGGGCCCTACCAGCGCGATCTGGGAAAGTGGGCCGCCGACGAGGCCGCGCATGACGCGGAAGCCGTCTTCGTTATTGGAATTGTCGGTCCAAACCAGTGAGATCTGGGTCGTTGTGCCCGCGGACTCGTGCACGGCGGTGGGCGCGACGGGCGGGGTCGGGGTGATGGCGATGAGAGGCGCCGTGTAGGCGGAATTGGCGGCAAAATTCAGCGCGCGAATTTCGTAATAGTAAGTGACACCGGGGGTCAGCCCCGTGTCCACGTACGAGGTCGTGTTGGAGGGCAGCGGGCTGCCCGTGACCGGCGCAAACGTGCCGCCGAGCCCGGTCTTGCGTTCGAGATCGAAGCCCGTCTCGATGCCGGAATTGTCTTTCCAGCTCAAATTGAATTGGGTGCTCGACGCCGCGACGGCCGCGAGGTTGGAGGGAATGGCGGGCGCCGCGCCCGAATAGAGCTGGCTCCGGGGGATCAGTTGCTGGGGCGTGGAAGTGCTGGCCCAAAGCAGTTGGATGGTGTCCGGTCCGCCGCCCTGGAAGTAATCCAGTTCGATGTTGTACTGCTGTCCCGCCAGCAGGCTGATGATGCCGGCGTCAGTTGTGGGGCCGTGATTGGTCCAGTTGTTGATGAGCTGCACGCCGTTGACGAAGAGCATCACGCCGTCGTCGCTGACGGTGGTGAAGGTGTAGGTTTCATTGAACTGGGCCTGAACCCTGCCGGTCCACCGGGCCGAGAAGTTGGTGTTCCCGACCGAAGGGTCGGGGGCGTAATTGATCCACGGGGAGGAGTCGATCTGCGGGTCCACGCGCGTGAGCACGGGCGTGCCTGCGAGGTGGCTGGTGCTATCGAGATAGTAAGCGGCAGAGAGCCCGTCGCCGATCTGGGGCGTCGTGATGGGGATGACATTGCTGTAGGCGGAATAGGATCCGCCGCTGAAGAGGTTGTACGCGCGGACACGGTAGTAATAGGTGGAGGCTGCGGCGGTGGTGCCGTCGGTGTAGCTCGTGGCGTTGGTGATGGCGGTGGCGATTTGTGTCCACGAGTTGGCCGCGCCCGAGGGTGAGCGCTCGATGAGGAACTGGTCTTCGTTGTTGGAATTGTCCTGCCACGTGAGGCTGACGGACTGGACGCCGAACAGGGCCGCGGCCAGGGCCGACGGCGGGTTGCTGGGCGCGCTGGTTGCGAAGTTGGTGACCCCGGGCGATCCGCCGGTCTGGGTTGAGGCGATCCAGCTCGCGGGGTCGTTACCGTAAAGGCCCGGCAGGACCCTGTCGAGGGACGACCCGCTTCCCGCCGCCCCGACGGGCCACGGAGCGGCGATGCCGTAGTGCACGTGGTCGACGACGACGTACGGCACGACGTTGATCACGTCGGGGGCGAGCGGCCGGGAGAGCGCGACGTTTTCCCCGTTGTTGGAAAGCACGTTGGTTCCGTCGGCTGCGGTGTACGGGCCGAAGACCTGAACGTCCGCGGGGACGTTGGGGTATTGCGATCGGAACAGGGCCGGATCACCCCCCACCACGAGCACGTAGCCGTTGGCGGGGATGGTCACGCCGGTGGGGAATGTGAACGCGATCCCGTCGGTGAACTGCCAGGTGTCCTGGGGATTGTTCGGGTCGAAGAGGGGGACGGGCTGGGAACTCGTGTTATAGAGCTCGATGAACTCCTGGCCGGTAGTCGGGTTGTACAACAACTCGTTCATGACGACCGGGCCGATGACGGGCGCGCCGTTCGCGCCGCCGGGCGTCGGGGCGACCAGGGCGGTGAAATCCGCCGACCCGGTGCTCGTGATGTAGCGGCCGAAGGTCACTTCGGGGTCGGCGGCGGCGAAGCTTTGGTGGTCCTGGATACCGCCCGCGTTCCCGGCGGAATCGACGCTGGAGAGATGGACGGAGTCGCCTTCGTAATTGAAAGCGAAGGCCGTGTTCACGCCCGGCGCGGCAGGATTTCCGAACGTGGAGTCGTGCTGGAGAACGAGGTATCCCCCCGCCGCGATGATGGTGCCGGGCTGGATCTGGTACTTGCGCAGGTTGGTGGGCGAGTCGCTGAGGAACCAGCCGCTGATGTCGATGGCGGCGTTGGTGGTGTTGTAGAGTTCCACCCAGTCGCCGCCGGGCTGATCGGTGTTGGTGAGAATTTCATTGACGACGACCGCGCCGGGGTTGGGGCCGGGGTCGGGAGCGCCGGGCTTGCCGTTGAGGTCATTGCTCGGGCGCCAGGAGGTCGAGAGGTTGAGCGTGGAGGGGTCGGCCACCGGGTTGCGGACGACCAGCGAATACCCCCCGCCGTCGGTGTCGCTGTACCAAGAATCCTGGTACGTGAAATCAAAAATGGCCTGGCCCGTCGCCGAGTCGAGGCGGACCTCTGCGCTGGAATGGCTGAGCTTTCCCGTATAGGTGCCGAGGATCGTGACGCCCGCGCCGTAGAGCGATTGGAAGGCGGCCGCGTTGCGCACGACGACCGCGCGCTGGCCGGCGTGAATGACCGTGCCGGGGGCGAAAGTCAGCGTCACGCCCTTGGAGAACTTCATGCTGGTCATGTCAAGGTCGGTCGCGCCGGAGTTGAACAGCTCGATGAATTGGAAATCGTCGTTGACGTAGGGGCTGCCGACCGGGGGGGCCGGCGGGTTGTACATCAGCTCCGTGATCTTCAGCGCGCCCGTCGCCATGGTGAACGTGGCGTCTTCGATGGCGCTCCACACGCCGTTGTTGAGGATCCGGGCGCGGACGCGGCGGGTCTGGCTGATGGTGATCGCGCCGCTGTAGACCTGCGCGGTCGGGGAGACCGCGCCGCCCGGCAGCCGCGGGTCGCTGCCGTCCAGCGTGTAGTAGATCGTGCCCACGCCGCCCGGCCGGGTGATGGTAAGCTGGTATCCGGAGGGGACCGTCCCGCCGAACTGGCTGAACACGGGGGCGGCGACCGTTGAAAACCACCCCATATTTCGGAACTGGTTAATAACGATGCCGGTGCGCTGCGGGATGTACGAATTGAAGATCCGGTTCACCTCGGTCTGCCAGTCGGCGTGCGTGAAGGACGGGGTGTGTTTTGCGTCGCCCCAGCGGGCGGATTCGCCGTAGATCGCCCCGGTGATCTGGTTGGCCCGCACCTGCATCCGCGCGGCGACCTGCGCGGGAGTCAGCGCCCCGCCGTCAAAAAACTGCTTTTGAATGTGGTCGGCCACCGTGAGCTTGAACTCCGGGTTGGCCATGAGCATTTCGAAGAGCCACTGCGGGTTGCTCTTGCTGAGGTCGGTCGTGGTGATCGGCCACATGCTTGTCGAATTGGGGCCGATGCGATTCTCATTCACGTCCAGGAAAGTGTGCTCGGCGTCGTGCGTGAAGAACTGGAAGCCCATGTTTCCGGTACGGTCGCGGATCGCATAGTAGTTGTTGGGGTTTTGCTCGCCCAGGAATGCCGACAGCGGCGCGTCCAGGTTGCCGGTGTAGTAGACCGTCAGCATGTAATCGGCGAGGTTGTTCGGATCGAGCAGGACGGGGTAGGCGACGTTGCGGCTGCCGTCGGCGTTGTTGCCGAGCAGCTTCTGGTAATTCGTGCTGCTCGTCATGTCCCCCTGGGCCTGGGTCCAGAGGCTGTTCCAGGCGTCGAGGTTGCCGTCGCCGGCTTCCACGATGTAGCCCTGGTCGGCGGCGACCTTCACGACGTCGTAGTTGTCGGCGTTCCCTCCGAAATAGGTCGCCCCGTAGTCTTTGGTGATGCGTTCGTCGGTGTTGTAGATCCCCCAGAATTGTCCGTTGATGTAGAGGTTGTAATAGTCACCCCGCTCGCCCTGCCATCCCATGGCCAACTGCGTGTCGCGGGAGAACTGGTCGCGCAGGCCGGTGAAGCGCGAGTCGCCGTCGTTGCTCCAGGAATAGTTCTCGAAAGTCCGCAGGTCGAATTCCTTAAAGCTGCTTGCGCCCGATGAGCCCATGATCGGGAAGTCGAATGAGGATTGCCCATAGTCGCTACGGAAGAACAGGCGGAAGGCGTGTTTGGGGTTGGAGCCTGTGCGGCTGTACCCGCCGCGCATGCGGATTCCGGCGTCGGCGTGCAGGTCGGAAGTGCCGTTGGGGTAGAGGAATTCGACGGACGCGGGCCGTTCCCAGGTCCGCCCGTGCTGGGACGCGTTGACGTAAATGCCCGTCGTCGGGTTGAACAGGTCGTTCAAGTTCATCGTGATCGACACGGACGGGATGCTCTGAATGTCGTTGATGATGTTCGTGTCGCTAGACACGATGGACGGGTTCATCCCGTAGTTAAAAATCTGCGTGTTGACCGTGCCGCCGGGCCACCCGGTCGGGGGCGCGCCGGTGGGTTCCTGGTTGATCACGTCGGCCATGAAGATGTAGGACTGCGTGTCGACGTTGGTGGGCTGGTATCCCGCCTTGAACGCCGCGGCGCGGACGTTGGTGGTGTGATTGATGGTGATCGGGCCGGTGTAGACGGTGCCCGTGGTCGCGGTGGGCTCACTCCCGTCGGTGGTATAACGGACGGTCGCGCCGGGCGTGGCGGTGGTGATGGTGAGCTGGAAGGGCGAGGTGTAGAACCCGCGGTTGAAGTTGAATTTCGTGTCGGCGATGAAGTTCACGTTCGTGGAGACGCCGTTCACTGCACCGGGCGTGGGCGTCGCGAAGTAGGTCGGTGTCCCCAAGGAATTGAACAGCCCTTGCACCCGCGGGTAGACCAGGAAACGGGTCTGGTCGGCGGGCGAATTGAGGCCCTGGATGGCGAGGATGTTGCTCCCCGTGGCCAGGGCGCTCGTGGGGAGGGCGAACGATTCGTAGGCCAGTGAGCTCGCGTCGGGGTGATCGGCGGTCGCGCCGGAGTTCCAGGCGGGAGTGGCGGGCGCGTTGCGGCTGGCGATCTGTACGCCGTTCAAATACGCCACGAACCCGTCGTCGTACTTGATCTGGAAACGCGCGTCCTGGAAATCAGAGGGGTCGCCCACGTTGAACGGGATGCGCACGTAGGCGGTGTTGTTTTGGCCGAGCATCGCCGATTGCACGTCGGTCCCAATCAAGCTCCGGAAGTTGGGCGTCGGCGGGCTGGTGGGATCGACCAGCGACCATCCGTTGACCCCATTGGCCAACAACTGAAACGTCGATGTGCTGAAGCTGCTGCGAAGCCCGGTGGCCAGGGAGAGTTCAAGTTCGTCGCCGCCACTGTGCTCGTAATAATCCAATTGCAGCGTGGTGCTCAGCCCTCCGGCGGGGACGGTGAAGGTCGCGAAAGTATTGGCCGGACCGCGCGGCGCGCCGTAGACGAGCGTGTTGGCCGGGCTCGGGTTGACGGCGCCGCTGAACTCTTCCCCGTTGCGGTTGGTGAAAGTGACGCCGGGGATGGTCAGGCGGAACCCGTCATCGCTGCTGACATCGATCGTGTACTGGCCGGCCGGGATGGTGACGTTCGAGACGGCGCGCAGCGCATAATCGGTGCGGCCCGGGTCGTTGACATCGGAGGCGCTGCCGCCGGTGCCATTCGGCAGTTTTTGGTCGGGCCAGGTGGGCCCGGTGAAAAAGCCGCCGTCACCGGTGTTGAGGCTGGTGTAGTTGACGGTCTTGTCGAATACGACGTTGAAAGCCCCGGGGGCTGTGGCGCCGTTGAGCAGGCTGGTCGCCTTGCCGATGTCGCTGATCGCGCCGTCGGTGCCGCCCTGCGTATCGACCATGCGGAGGCCGAAGCCCGGAAGGCTGGGCTGCGGGGTTTGGGTCTCATAGCCGACGCCGGTGGGGCCGCTGATCCACGAGGAATCGTTGAACCCTGCGTTGATCCACGAGGAGCCGAGCGACCCGTCGGTGGGGATGAGGGTATGCGATGCCGCGGCATCGCCGGCGAGAGGGGTGACGGTCTGCTTGACGGTCACGCCATAGGACATGTCCGCGACCTGCTGCGGGTAGTTGTACTCGGACAACACCGTCTGCCCGTCGGGCGCGACGAGCGCGAGATACCCCCCGCTGCCGGACAGGGAGAAGTTTGTATGCAGGGGCGATGCCGGGTTGCGCAGGTTGTTGCCGTCGGCGAAGATCGTCAGGAATCCGCCCGACGGCGCGGTGACGGCCGGGACCGACCACTTCGTCAGATTGACCGGGTCGTCGGTGAGGAAATAGCCGTTGAGATTTGCGTCGGCGGCGCCCGGGTTATACACCTCGAGCCAGTCGGGGTGGCCGCCGGTTTCGTCGGTCAGGCCCGTGTTGTTGATGGCCACGAATTCGCTGATCAGCGGCGTGGCGGAAAGCAGGCAGCGCTGTTCGAGCATCTCCACCGCCTTGCGGTGACGGCGCGCCGGGCGCCCGGCCCGAGGCACGATCGGCGTGCGAAAAGAGGCAACCAGCGCCGCTGCGCACTCCGCCGCTACAGATTTCCACACCCGCGCATTGGAACCGCGACCGTTGCTGCCCATGAGATGTTCCTCTCCGCAAACCAACACTGGACATGTGCCGAGCGACGCCCGACCTCTCCCGGCGTTTCAATATTTCGATAATATTAAGGAATACCGCCTTAACTGGATACGCAATAAGCGTGGTTTTGTTTCCAAACAATGATCCTATCAGGGCTTTGCGGTGGCCGAATGGTTTGGGAGGCGCCGCGGAAGCATTGCCCCCTGCGCGCAGTCGGCGAGAATGGCGGTGGTCGGAAATCCGATCCGACATTATCGGACCTAAGGTGCAGCTCATGGCGAAATCGCCGCCCCTCACAATCGACGAACAGCCCACGACGCCGGGCCTCAGCGCGGGGCGACACATTCCCCAGGCGATCGGCGTCTACTGGCCGCTGCTGTTGGCACTGGCCCTGTTCGCGAGCCTGCTATGGTCCGGCATCAACACCTGCCGACGGCAGAACGACGGACAGTTCATCTACCCTCTCGACGACGCATACATCCACATGGCGATCGCAAAAAACCTGGCGCAGCACGGCGTCTGGGGGGTTACGCGGTTTGCCTTCGGGGCGTCCTCTTCTTCCTTGCTCTGGAGTGGAGTCCTTGGACTGATCTTCAGGCTGCCGGGGTCGCACGACCTCGTGCCGCTGCTGTTGGGCGCGGCTTGTGGGGCTGCCGCGCTATCGGTCGTGCTCTGGATCCTGCTGCGGGAGGAAGTGCCGGGTCTTGTCGTGGCCGTCTTGCTCGGGGGTGTGGTGATCGGAGCGCCGATGGTGCCGCTGGTGATTTCGGGGATGGAAGCGCCGGGGCAGATCCTCATCGATGTGCTGTTCCTGTACGCGGCGGCCCGCGCGGCCGGAGGGCGTGTGCTGTCGGTCCGGTCAACCGCCGCCATTCTCGTGCTGGCGGCGCTGGCGGTCGCGATCCGGTATGAGGGGCTATTCCTCGTCGGGACGGCGTGCCTGGTTCTGGCCGCGCGGGGGCGATGGGGATTGGCATTCGCGCTTGGGTTAGCCGCGTTAACTCCAGTTGTCATATTCGGCGCGATCTCCGTACGGCATGGCGGGTTCTGGCTCCCGAACTCCGTCATGCTCAAAGGCGCACGGCCGAGCTTCGGTTCCTGGCGGGACGCCGCTTACAGCCTGGGCGGGCGCGCGGTCGAAGGGCTGATCGTTGCGCGGTGGGTGGGAGGCCTGGCGGTCGCGGCGATGGTCGTGTTGCTGATCGCGTTTTCGAAACGGCGGGAGGTTTCCGGTCGGGCAGGATCGAGCCCCGCGGGGCCGATGCTCGTCATTTCGCTTGGCACCGCCATTTTGCACATGCAGTTCGCGGCGTTGACGTGGTTTTCCCGGTACGAGGGATATCTGGTTGTGCTTCTGATGCTGGCGATTGCCGTGGCGCTGGGGCGCGATCGGCTGGGGCTCTCAGGCCTCGCAAGAATTGAAGCGGCCAAGCGGATCGTCGCCGTCGCCATCGCCGCGGCGTTCTGCCTGTACCCGGTCTTTGCCAATGGCATCATGGCGCTCGGCCAGGTTCCCGCCGCATCCCACAACGTCTACGAGCAGCAATACCAAATGGCCCGCTTCCTTGGCCGCTATTACTCCGACGACACGGTCGTGCTCAACGACATCGGCGCGGTCTGCTATTTCGGCGATGTCCGGCTTATCGATACGCAAGGCCTGGACGGAATGGAAGTCGCACGCCAAAGACTGGCGAGAACCTACCGCAGCGCGCTCGCGGCCGATATCGCGCGGAGGCAAGACGCCCGCGTTGCCGTTGTTTACCAGCGATTCCTCCAGGAGATGGGCGGCGTGCCGGAGGATTGGACACCGGTCGGGACCTGGGGGATTGGCGATAACCTCATATGCGGCGACGCCTTTGTCACGTTCTACGCCCTCCGGCCCGACGAAATCCCGGCCTTGCGTGCGAATCTGCTGGAATTCAATCGGGCTTTGCCGATTGGAGTCAGTCGCCACGTCAGTCGATAGGAACAGAAAGCGGAATCATGCTTATTGACGCGGCGTTGAGGAAATGTCCGCCGCCACTATAATCCCTCCCCCGTAACTTGAGGCAGGCACGGCAGGATAACATGGGATTGATCGTCCAAAAATTCGGCGGAACCAGCGTGGCGGACGCGGCGAAGATTCACCGCGCCGCCCGGCGGGCCATCGCGGCCAAGGAAAAGGGCAACCAGGTGGTCGTCGTCGTCAGCGCCATGGGCGATGCCACCGACGACCTCATCGCCCTCGCCAAACAGGTCTGCGCCGACCCCCCCAAACGCGAAATGGATCAGCTCCTCGCCACCGGCGAGCAAGTCACCATCGCGCTCATGGCGATGGCGCTCCA
>JAQGHH010000666.1 GCA_028288945.1 Phycisphaerales bacterium | reverse complement strand
GGTGGCCGTCGTAGTCGATGATGATGCCCAGGGCATCGGTTTCGTTAATCTCCTTGGCTATGACCAGATCGGCCTTGCCGTACCAGGCACGGCCTTCACCGAACTCGTTGTTGCCGGCGTAGCCCGCGCCGACCGTGATACCCGCGAGCCAGCCGTTGCCCTTGTAAACGCCCGTCCCGAAGGCGATCGAGTCGTCCGAAAGGCGATTGGGGATGCGGGGGTCGTGGCCGTGGAAATCGAGCCGCATGAATTCATAGCCGATACGCGGGCTAACCTCATTGCCCGGCAGAATGCGGAAGCGCCCGACGGAATCGTACATGTCCAACTGATCGCGCATGCCCGAGGACTTGTCGTGCCCGGCGTCAAAGAATAGGGCTTCGGCCCGCCCCTCGAAAAGCTGGTCCTTTTCGGGCCAAGGCTTCACGAGCAGCGGCGCGCCCGTCTGCGCGCTCGCGGACGAAGCGCAGAGCAACAATGCCAGCGTAAGGCACAACGCAACGCTGGCCCGGGATGTGTGAGGCAGATTATGCATGGGTAGGTACTATGGCCGCGAGAGTCGCGGGGTGCAATGCGGCGTGCTGAGCATTCGTGTTTCCTCCTCCTCGCGGGTCCAAAGCCCCATTCGGCCCAAGCCTTTGTTTAGCCGCTCCGCTTGCGGAGCGTTTTCCTTTCGCTGGCGCGAAACGCGCCTCGCAAGCGAGGCGGCTAAACAATTGAGCGCGAACAGGCTTTGGTCGCGCGAGGAGCAGGAAACAGCGGAGGTCAACCTCTTCTCAGCACGCTCGGACATCGTTGATGTAAGGAACAACATGCTCGAGGCGGACGAGACGCTCCCGCCGCGCGATGTCCTCGAGGGAAACAGGTGAGCACATTTGCTCACCTGCCCTCCATCTTCGGCATAAGCGCAGAGATGTGCGTAATAGTGGGACGGCTGACGTCCGAAATGCCGGCGGCCTACCGCTCCGCCGCCAGAACCTTGTCGAGCCAGGCCGCGACTTTTTCGTCCCATAATTTTCCGTGAGCGCGGAGGCCTTTTTCGCTGAGGTGGATTCCCGCGCCATTGCCGTCGCGGTTGTCTCCCGTGAGCGTGTCAGTGTCGGGGCCCTGGAGGGCGAGGCCCTGGTCCCAGAGGCGTTTTTGCGCGTCGCGGATGTTATTGAAGCTTGCTTCCTTGGGGGTGTGGTAGGAGACCTGCGCGACGAACCAGGGGAATTCCCAGCCGGCCTGGCGCTTGGAGGCGAGGATCACGTTCGCAAGTTTTGCGGCGTATTCATCGGTGGACATGCCGGCGGTGTCGGATTCGCCCTGGTGCCAGAGCACGGCGCGGAACCCGAGGTAGCCCAGCTCTCCCACGCGGCCGAGCGTGTGGCGGAACAGGTCGCCACCCGGCTGCCAGGCGTTGACACTCGTGCCGCCGTGGCCCGTGCAGGCGATGCCGATGGGCACGTGGTAGCGGGCGGCCATGGCGTCCGCGAACGCCGGCCAGGGGCTACCGCCGGTGGAGTTGTCGTGCGCCCCGGGCTGTGGGTCGGCGGCGGGTCGCCAGTTGATGCCGTCGAACGTCGAAGCCAATCCGCTCTGCGGCTCCTGGCGCTTTTCGCCGTAATTGGTCGAGTTGGACTGGCCGGCGATGACGAACACCTCGCCAACACCGACGTTCTCCACCTGCCCCTGCGCGACGACATTGCCGCCCGCCTTCGCCTGCACCTCGATCTTGTACCAGCCCCCCGCCGGCGTCGGGATCTCGGCGTTGAACGCCTTGGTGGTTGCATCAAGCGTCACCGGCTGCCACTTGTCCGGCAGATCGCCTTCCACTGACTTGCCCGTCAGGCGAACTTCTACGGCTTCGGCGTTTGGCTTCATATGCCCGCTGACGCGCACGATGCCGCTGGATTTCGTGCGACGTTGAACGACCTGCCATGGCCGGGGCGAATCAATCGCCAGGTCCGGTTCGGCGGTTTTCCCCTGCTGCACGTCCGCCGCCCGCGCCGCCTCGGCGGGCGTGGCGTCGGAAATCTGCACGACGATCTTTCGCGTCTCGCCGGCCTTGAGGTCGGCCTCGATCACGCCGGTGTTCTCCACATACGGCCCCCAGATCTTGTTCGCCCCGGTCACGCGCAGCTTTTTATCGCCGGCGAACCATGCGGTGTCCGCCCAGTCCTGCTTGACGGGCATCTTCACCATGTCGCCGCGGTCGTTCAGCACCACGCCCGCCACGGGGTCGAGCACGAGGACGAATTGGAGGTCTGTCGCGGTGGTGTTGGCCACTGAGAGCGTGATCGCGTCCGCGGCGAATTCATAGGTTACCGAAGGCTTGCCGTCGGCCCTGGCTACGACGGTGGTGTCGTTTGGCTGCTCAATCTTGTTCAGCGCAACCACGCCATGCTGAAAGCAGTAGGCCCCGCGCGAGACGCCGACGCCGGGCTTGAGCATCTCCTGGCCCTTCACTTTCAGGCTCGAAAGTGCGCCGTCCGCCGCGATGTCCGCTTCGTATTTCTCGGCTTTCACGTGACGCGCTTCGCCGTTGGTCTTGGCGATTTCCACGCCGGCAGATGCGAAGGCAGTGACGAGAAGAAGACCGCAGGCGAGGGCGAATAGAGGCGACCGATGGCGCATAGGGAGTGTTCCTTTCGCCTAAGGATGCCGCGTTGCGAGGGTGGTAGCAAGAGCGCGATGTCGGGCATCGTTCGAGGGATGTCCGGACCGCATCAGTCATCGAGCGCGTTTAAATTCCCGTTACGACTTGGGCGCGGAGCCGGCGTCTTCTGAATCCAGCATCGCATCGGGGTCCAGCGCAACGGGCGGGTCGGCCGGCTGGAGCACAGGCAGGCTCACATGCGTGGAATGTGGGGCGGCATTCGTCCCCGCGGCCTTCAGCAAATCCTGCTCGAGGGAAGACGTGATTTTCTTCTTTGCCCTCGGCGGGCGTCTGCCCTGCTTCACGTCCTCCTCCAATTGCGACTGGCGGCGGAGGATGTGGTGATAGTGCTGCGCGAAGCG
>JAQGHH010000630.1 GCA_028288945.1 Phycisphaerales bacterium | reverse complement strand
CGTCCTCGATCTCGCGCGGGTAGGCCTTCTCACCTGCAACGATGATCATGTCCTTCTTGCGGCCGGTGATGTGGAGATATCCTTCGGGATCAATCATCCCCAGGTCACCCGTTTTGAAATGGCCGTCGGCGGTCAAGGCCTCGGCGGTCTCCTTGGGGAGGTTGTGGTAGCCCTTCATGATCATCGGGCCCTTGAGCCAGATCTCGCCGATCTGCCCGAGCGGGAGGGGATTTCCGTTGTCATCCGTGACGGTGATGTTCGCGCCCGGCACGGGCCGGCCGACCGAGCCGGGCTTGTTGTCTTCGGGGATGTTGAGCGTGACGACGGGGCTCGTTTCGGTGAGGCCGTACCCTTCGTAGAGCGAGACGCCGAACCGCTGCTTGAACGCTTCGCGTAATGATTGCGGCAGCGGCTCGCCGCCGCTGATCATCGCGTAGATCGACTGGAAGTCCTCAGGTTTCGCGTCCTTCAGCCGGACGATCGCCGCGTACATGCTGGGCACGCCGAACATCAGCGAGACATGGTGCTCGCGAATCGCATTGAGCGCGCCGACGGGGCTGAAGCGCGCCATGTAGACGATCGTCGCGCCGAGCTGGATGGGGGCTAGCATCATCGCGGTGATGCCGAAGCTGTGGAACAGCGGGATGACGCCCAGGAAAACGTGCTGGTGCTTCAGGCGGGCGTGGGTGATGGCCGCGTCCACGTCGCTCTGGAAATTGCCGTAGGTGAGCAGCACGCCCTTGGGCAGCCCGGAGGTGCCGCTGGTGTAGAGCAGCACGGCCACGTCGTCGGGCTTGGGCGAAGGGAAGGTCGGCGTAATCTCGAAGGGGGGCGTTTGCGGAAGCTGCGTCAGGTCGATCACGTTGAGGCCCAGGTCCTTGAGCCGGCCGGCGAGCTGCGTGATCGTGATGACGGTGTCGATGCCGCTGTCTTTGATGATGTGGGCGACCTCTTTGTCGCCCAGGAGGAAGTTAATGGGCACGACGGTCTTGCCAGCCAGTAGCGTCCCGTAGAAACTGGCGACGAAGCCGCCGCCCGCGGGAAGAAGCAGGCCGACCCGCGGCTTGTCGGTCTGCATCGAAATGTACATCCCCAGCCCCGCCGCCGCCGCGGCAAGCTGCTTGTAGGTGTACTTGCCCTTGTCGTCGATGATGGCGATCTGATCGGGCTGGCTTTTGGCGTGAGCGAAGAGCGGTTCAAAAAGCATGGCGGCAGTTCCTTGTGTCGAATGGTCCGAAGTTAACATATCCAAAGAGGCACGGATGCGAAATACGCACAGCACACGGAAGTGCGGCCGGAAACCAAGCGGGGATAACCATCCTTTCACGGCCGTCGCACTGGGCCTTCTATTTCTAATGGTCGTGCCCGGTTGCGTGGACACAGCCGCCCGCCAGCAGGTGCTCGACGGCTCCTCCTCGCTCAAGTCCGGCGACTACGACGGCGCGCTGCAACGGGCGGACACCTATCTCCAGAAATACCCCAACGGCCCGGATGCCGCCGAGGCGTATTACCTTCGCGGCCGGGCTTACGAGCAGCGCGCCCAGGAGCCGCGTTACAGTCCGACCCCCGCGCAGGCGCGGGCTAATTTCGCCGCCGCCCGCGAGGCGTACAACCGAGGGTTGGCGCTGCGTCCGCCGCCCGTCGTGCAGGCCGACCTTCACGCCCAGATCGCCAACATCGCCTACTATGAAGAGGACTACAACACGGCGGCCCGCGAGTGGCAGACCGCCTACCAGAACGCCCAGCCGGACACGGTGAAGGCCCCGATCCTCTACCGGATCGGCCTGTGCCAGCAGCGGCTGGGCCGCTTCAACGAAGCCGACCGGAGCTTCGCGATCGTCCGCCAGCAATATCCGGACACCGAGGCCGCGGGCAAAGCCGGGTCGCGGATGGGGGCGCGTGCGTTCTACGTGCAAGTCGGCGTGTTCGCCGATGTCACGAACGCCGAGAAAGCCGCGATCGCGCTGCGGCAACAAGGATTCGCCACAAGTCGCGCCGTGGACGCCGGCCGGCAAATCGTCCGCGTCGGGCCGATGGCCACCTACGCCGAGGCCAGGGACACGAAAACCCGATTGGGCGCGTTGTATCCGGGGGCGATCATTCAGCCGTGATCGCAGCCCCCAATGTGGTACAGCCGCCCTCGGCTGTGCCCTCTTCGTTCACTGGCGGCAGAAACAGCCGGAGGCGGCTGTGCCACATGTACTCCCTTCCGAGGGTGGGAAACGCGTTAGGTGTGATAATCCGCGTTAATCGTCACGTAATCTTTCGACAAATCACACGTCCACACCGTCGCCTCGGACTTACCCATCCGGCACGACAGCTCAACTTTCACTTCAGTCGCGGCGAGTGATTTGCTCACAGCCGCGGTGTCGAAATCGACGGGTTGGCCGTTGCGGAACACGACCGTTCCTTGGAGCGTAAGCGTCGCGCGGTCGGGGTCGAACGGCACTCCCGCCAAGCCCGCGGCGGAGACAATCCGCCCCCAGTTGGGGTCGTTGCCGTGCATGGCGCATTTCACCAGCGGCGAATTCGCGATGGCGCGGGCCATCGCATTGGCGGCGATGTCGGACGCGGCGCCTTTCACATTGATAATGACCACCTTCGTCGCCCCTTC
>JAQGHH010000620.1 GCA_028288945.1 Phycisphaerales bacterium | reverse complement strand
TCATCATCTGGATCCTCATCCTCGCCGCGATCATCTCCGGCTTCATGAAGGAATGGACCGACACGATCGCCATCGTCGCGATCGTTCTCCTTAACGGCGTGCTCGGGTTCCTTCAGGAAGAGAAGGCCGGCAAGGCCCTGGCGGCGCTGCGGAAAATGTCCTCGCCCCACGCGAAGGTGGTGCGGGATGGAGCCGTGCAGACGATCCCGGCGGAAGAGCTATTGCCCGGCGACCGTGTCGAACTCGAGGCCGGCGACTTCATCCCCGCCGACGTGCGGCTCATTCACGCGTCCGGTCTGCGCGTGCAGGAATCGACTCTGACGGGGGAATCGGCGCCGGTGGACAAAGACCCCGCCGCCGTGCTCGACGCGACTACCGCGCTGGCCGAGCGCAGCAACATGGCCTACATGGGCACGCTCGCGACGGCCGGTAAAGGGTCCGCGGTGGTCGTCGCAACGGGCATGCAGACGGAATTGGGGAAGATCGCCGGCATGCTGGGGCACGAGGACGCCGAGCCGACGCCGCTGCAAAGGCGATTGGCCGAACTGGGAAAAGTCATCGCGGCATCGTGCCTCGCGATCGTCGCGGTGATCTTCGTGCTTCAAGTCCTGCGGGGGAGCAAATTCCACGACGCATTCCTGTTGGCCGTCAGCCTTGCGGTGGCCGCGGTGCCGGAAGGGCTGCCAGCGGTCGTGACCATCGCGCTGGCGCTGGGCCTTCAGCGAATGGTGAAGCGCCATGCCCTCGTGCGAAAGCTGCCGAGCGTGGAAACGCTCGGGTCGGTCACCGTCATCTGCTCAGACAAAACCGGCACCCTCACGCGCAACGAAATGACCACGCGCGAAATGTACGCCGGCGGCGAATGCTATGAGGTAAGCGGAGCTGGATATGTGCCGGAGGGAAGCTTTCGAAAAGTCGCGGACTCCGCTGGCGAGAGGGAGATGGACCGTGGCACGGGCGGCCCGCCCGTGTTGGCTATGCATTCCTCGCAGGAATTGCACCATACCGAGTCGGAGGACACGGAACACGGGCGGGCCGCCCGTGCCACGTTTTCCCTCGACGCCGACTTGCTTCAGGCCCTGACGATCGGCGCGTGGTGCAATTACGCCCACCTGGCCCCGCCCGCGCCCGGCGAAGGAGAAAGTTGGACCCTCACGGGCGACCCGACCGAAGGCGCATTGATGGTCGCGGCACTCAAAGCCGGAATCGCCACCGCCAACCGCGAGCATGACCTGCTCTACGAGCTCCCCTTCGACTCCGACCGCAAGCTAATGACCGTCGTCGCGCGCGGGGCCGGGGGGCACGGAATCGCCTACACCAAAGGCGCGCCGGAGGTCTTGCTCGCCCGCTGCACCTTCGAACGCCGCGGCGGCGCGATCGTGCCGCTCACCCAACGGCGGCGCGGCGAAATCCTCGCGGCCAATTCCGACATGGCCGTCCGCGCGCTGCGCGTGCTCGGGCTGGCTTATCGTGACATGCCGGGCGTTTGGCCGCAGGATTGCCTGGAATGTGAGCTGGTGTTCAGCGGGCTCGCGGGGCTGTTCGACCCGCCGCGTGACGAGGCCCGGCCGGCGGTCGAGAAATGCCATCGCGCCGGCATCCGCCCGATCATGATCACCGGAGATCACCCCGCGACGGCCCTCGCGGTCGCGCGCGACCTTGGAATCGCCAAAGATTCGGACGCGGCCCTCACCGGCAAAAGGCTCGACGAACTGGACGACGACGCGCTGGCGAGCGTCATTGAGCAGACGCCCGTTTACGCCCGCGTTACCGCGGAGCACAAGCTGCGGGTCGTCCGCGCCTGGCAGCGCAAGGGGCACGTCGTCGCGATGACCGGCGACGGGGTGAACGATGCGCCCGCGGTAAAGTCCGCCGACATCGGGATCGCGATGGGCCGCGCCGGCACGGACGTGACCCGCGAAGCGGCGGACATGGTGCTGACGGACGACAATTTCGCCTCGATCGTCGCGGCGGTCGAAGAAGGCCGCGGGATTTTTGACGACATTCAGAAATTCATCCATTACCTGCTCAGTTGCAACACGGGCGAGGTGCTGGTGATGTTCGTCGGCGCGCTCGTCGGCTGGCCCGCGCCGCTGGTGGCGATTCAGATTCTGTGGGTGAACCTGGTGACGGACGCGTTGCCGGCGCTGGCGCTGGGGATCGAGCGGCCGGAGCCTGACGTGATGGAGCGCCGCCCGCGCCCGCCGCGGGAGGGCGTGATTACGCTTTCGCGCGGGCTGCTCATGCTGTTCCACGGGACGCTGATCGCGGGCGTGACGATCGCGGGGTTCGCGATGGTTTATCGCGGCAATCCGAACAACCTTCGCGCGGCCCGAACGGTTGCATTTTGTATTTTGTCTTATTCGCAGCTGTTCTATTCCTTCGCCTGCCGCAGCCAGCGGTACACGCTGCCGAAGCTGGGGATCATGACCAACCCGTATCTGCTGGGGGCGATCGCGATATCGGGATTGATCCAGTTGGCCGTTTTCCTGCCGTTCCTGCGCGGGGTGTTTCACGTGAGCTGGCTGACGTGGGAATGGCCGCTGGTACTGATCCTGGCACTGACGCCGGTGACGATTATCGAAGTGTTGAAAATTCTGCGGGAGGCGATGAAGCGTGGCCGGGACAAAGAGCCGTATGAATCGGCATGATGATTTTCGTAGGGTCCGCACCGCGGACCTTCTCTCCTGATCCGCCGCTCCGGTCCCCTCTCCCTCGTACTCGGGGGAGAGGGACAGGGTGAGGGGCGGAACGTCGAGTTGCGGTTTCATTGCGAATCACGCAATCCGAAGTTCCGCCCCTCACCCCAACCCTCTCCCCCGAGTACGAGGGAGAGGGAGCAGGACGGAGCTTCGCTCCGTGAAGTTTGCCGGACATGCGCCGCATGCCTAATCTATCGGGCATATGTTGCCCAAACCCGTCATCTGCATCATCGGCGCCGGCGCGGTCGGCGGATACTACGGCGCACGCCTCGCGCAGCATGGGAATGACGTGCATTTCCTGTTGCGATCCGACTTCGACGCCGTGCGGCGCAATGGGTGGAAGGTGAAAAGCTGCGACGGCGATTTCACGCTCGCCGCCGGCGAATCCCACGTCTACGACGACCCGCGCAAGATGCCTAAGGCGGACCTCGTAATCGTCACGCTGAAGACGACCGCCAACGATCAGTTTGAGCCGCTGATTCGGCCGTTGGTGAAGGAAGATACGGCCATCCTCACGCTCCAGAATGGGCTGGGGAGCGAAGAGCGCCTCGCGGAACTTTTCGGCAAGCAGCACATTCTTGGCGGGATGGCGTTCACGTGCATTAATCGACTGGGGCCGGGCGTGATTCATCACATGGCCGAGGGATGGGTGCGGATCGGAGAATTCGGCGGCGGGCCCAGCCCGCGCGCCAGCCGGATCGCGGAGCTGTTCATATCGAGCCGGATCGAATGCAAGGTGCTCGACAACCTGCGGCGCGGGCGGTGGGAAAAGCTCTCGTGGAACATTCCGTTCAACGGCCTTGGCGCGGTGATGGACCTGACCACCGACCGGCTGATCGGAACCGAAGAAGGCGTGGCGATGGTGTTGGCGATCATCCAGGAAGTCGCGGAGGCGGCCAGGTTGCTTGGTGCGGCGATCCCCGAAGACCTGCCCCGCCGGCATATCGAAAAGACCCGGCTCATGGGCGCGTACCAGACCAGCATGCAGATCGACCGGCGCGAAGGACGGTTGATGGAAGTCGAGGCGATCCTGGGAGAACCGTTGCGGCAGGGAACTGGCGCGGGAGCGAAGATGCCCCGGCTTTCGGTGATCCATGAGATGGCGCGGGCGGTGGATGCCGCGTCGGGCAAGCGGGAGTGAACGCGCGTTTAGGATGCTTGGGGGCTCAATGCAAAGTGCAAAATGCAAAATGCAAAAGTCAAAATGAGGAGCGGCCGGAGGTGACGCCGGCCGGGTCGGTTAGCCGTCATTCATTTTGACTTTCGCATTTTGCATTTTGCACTTTGCATTCTCGTCTTCTCATCGTTGCGAGGTATGATTCCCGCATGCACGTCGTCATCTTCGAGGCGTCTCGCTGGCACACGTTTGCTCCGCTTTCCCTGGGACGGCCGCTCTTTACGCTGGCCACGGGGATGAGCACCATTTTGCAAAAGCAATTGCGGCACCTGCATCCCAGGCGGCTGACGCTTTGGGTGCGGCCGGAGCTGGAGGAATTCTGCCGCAGTCATGTGGTGCCAAAGACGGGCGTGCCGACGCAGATCAATACGCCGTTGGACGATGAGCCGGCGCTGTTGGTCAATGGTCGGACGGTGCACTTTGGGAAGTTCGAGTATCCGCCGCACGAGGCGGTGATGGCGGACGGGGGCGATGTGGTGCGGGCGGCGATGACCACCGACCCCGGTCTTTCCCCGCGCGACGCCTGGGATCGCACCGAGCGGTGGCTGCGGCTGCTGGATCTTCCGGAGATGCCGGCGCAGGGGCGGTGCGTCGAATCGCTGGTGGACCTCATTCATTGGAATGACGAATCATTGGTCGAGGATTTTGCGCATTTGGAAACCCCGAGCGCGCCGCGATCCGCCGGGCCTTATCATTTTGTGCAGGAGCAGGACGTGTGGCTGGGCGCCGGCGTGAAGCTCGAGCCGGGGTGCGTACTGGACGCGTCGAAGGGGCCGGTGGTGATCGGCGAAGGGGCGACGATCGGCGCGAACGCGGTGTTGCAGGGGCCGTGTTACATCGGGCCGCACGCGAGCATTTCGCCGGTGGCGCAGATCCGCCCGGGTACGAGCATCGGCCCGATGTGCAAGGTGGGCGGCGAAGTGTCGGCGTCGATCATCCTGGGTTATTCGAATAAGCCGCACGAAGGATTTTTGGGCCACAGCTACGTCGGCAAATGGGTCAACCTGGGCTCGGGCACGACCACGAGCAACCTGAAAAACACCTACGGCGAAATTAGTCTGAAGATCGGCGACCAGGACGTCCCCACCGGCCGCCGATTCCTGGGCGCGCTGATCGGCGATCATTCCAAGACCGGCATCCTCACCCGCCTCTCCAGCGGCACATACATCGGCTTTAGCAGCATGCTCGCCGGCTCGGGCGTCGCCCCCCGCTTCGTCCCCAGCTACACCTTCTGGACCGACCGGGGCGCCGAGCCATACCGTCTGGAAAAGGCGATGGAGGTCGCGCGCAGAGTGTTCGACCGCCGGGATCGTGCGTGGACGCCGTCGGATGACGCGGTGATGCGATACGTCGCGGACGCGGCGCTGGAGGTGGAGGGGGCGAAGGGAGATAAGTTCTGAAGGCTGAGCCAGGAGCCAGGAGCCAGACTATATTATCGGGGCTGCTTTCAACCTCGGATCCTCAGCACTCAGCACTCAGCACTCAGCACCTTCTCGAAAGGACTCCGATGCCTCGCCTTGCCGCGTTTCCTAAAGCTTATATGGACGAGTTGTGCGTGAACGGAACGATGACCGTCCGCCAGTGGATCGATCTGGCGTCGACCGTGGACATCGAGGGGCTGGAGTTCTACAGCGGCTTCCTCGAGCTGCGCGACCGGGCGTTTTGGCCCGTCGCCCGGCGGATGGCGGAAGACAAGGGGCTGGCCCTGCCGATGCTCTGCTGCTCGCCCGATTTTACGCACCCGGATGCGGCATTCAGGCAGAAGCAGATCGACATGGAAAAGGGGTGGATCGATCTGACGGCGACGCTGGGCGGAAAGTTCTGCCGGGTGCTGTCGGGGCAGCGGCGGCCGGAGGTGAGCCGGGCGCAGGGTGTGAAGTATGCCGCGGACGCGATCGAGGCGTGCATCCCGCACGCCGCCGAGCAGGGCGTGACGCTCATCCTCGAAAATCATTACAAGGACAACTACTGGCAGTACCCGGAATTCGCGCAGAAGACAGACGTTTTTTGTGAACTGGTGGAGGCGGTACGGTCGCCGCACTTCGGCGTGAACTACGACCCGAGCAACACGATCCTGGCGGGCGAAGACCCGCTCGAACTCCTGCGGCGGGTGAAGCATCGTGTCGTCACCATGCACGCCAGTGACCGGTATCTGGCCGAGGGGACGATCGAAGACCTCCGCAAGGAGGAAGATAGCGTCGGCTACG
>JAQGHH010000604.1 GCA_028288945.1 Phycisphaerales bacterium | reverse complement strand
ACGTTCTATCTCTTCGACCGCGCCGACCGATCGCTCACACGCCTGGGCAATGCGGATCACGCAGCCACGATCCTCGGGTGCTCTCCGTAGGGGTGAACCTTGCCTGCGGCGAGCGCCGTCGAGCTGTATTCACCCTCCTCCCTCTCAATCATGCTATAATGTCATCTATCGCTAACAACAGGAGACCTTCTCGTGGCGGACATGAACACCCGAATCGAACAGTTCAAGAAGATGGCGGAAGCGGACCCGAAGAATGAGCTGGGGCACTTTTCGCTCGGGAAGGCATTGCTCGACGCCGACCGCCCGCAAGAGGCCGCCGTCAGCCTGCGGCAATGCCTGGACCTAAATCCCAACATCGCAAAGGCCTATCAGCTCCTGGGCGCCGCGCTGCTGAAGCTCGATCAAAAGGAAGACGCAATTAAGGCGCTCACCGCCGGGGCCCAGCGCGCGGATGAACGCGGCGAAATGATGCCCCGGAACGAAATGGCCCGGATGCTCAAGGACCTTGGCGCGCCCGCCCCGCAGTTCAAGCAGGCGGCAGCCGAGCGGCCGGTGGGCGAGGGGGAAGTCCAATGTCAGCGCTGCAACCGCATCGCCCGCCGCCTGACCGCCCCCCCCTTCCGCAATGCCACCGGCCAGGAGATCTACGAAAAAATCTGCGCCGACTGCTTCCGCGAATGGATCGGCATGGGAACCAAGGTGATCAACGAATTGCGGCTGCCGTTGAACGACCCGCAGGCGCAGAAGATTTATGACCAGCACATGATGGAGTTTTTGAATTTGCGGTGAATATCAGTGGTCAGTGGTCAGTTGTTGTTGGTCGATACATCGCAGCCATTTCTTTTTAGCATGCTGTCGTCCCGGCCGGTATGCTCAGGCCAATGGCCGCCGGCCATCAAAAGCGAATCGGCACAATACTCAACAACGCATTAGCGCTGCTGGTTGTGTCGCTTTGCGCGGTAGCGCTGGCACGGCTTCATTTTCATCGGACGATTGCCTGGGAGCCCAACGATCATCATTCTGCTCCCGTGAATGAGCCTTGCATCGTGAGAATTTACGATGTGAGCGAGTTCCTTCCGCCGGGGGCAGGAAACGGGGGCTTAATGCCGACGACGGTCGTCACGGGCACTGTCGCCGGGCGGACTCTCTACAACGGCGAGCCCGCCCCGATTCGCTCCGAGGTTCTTGGAGACCTCGAGCAACTTGTCACGCGGACCGTCACGCCGGAACTCTGGACGGACAATGGCGGCACGGTCGCGGCAATTTCGAATGGCGCGAATCGCCTCATCGTATTTCATACGCCCGAAGGGCACCGAAAAATCGAAAGGCTGTTGCTGGCGATGCGCAAGGCCGACGCGGGCCGACCCTGGGGAAAGCCGGCGGATCTTGCGTCCGGCCCGGGCCGTGGCAAGTGAAAGGACGGACTTCCTTGGCGAGCAAGGAACGGCTGTCGAAGCGGAGGAAAAATGTGGCCGAAATTTTGCACCGGCGTGCTCGCGGCCTGTTGTGTCACACTCACGATCGCGCTCGTCCGTGGCGACGGCCATGAGGCATCGGTCGCGTCCGGCGTCACTGCATTCAGTGCCTCGGGGCCCCTCAATCCGTCAGATTCGCGAAAACTGCTGGCGCAACCGCGTTCGGAGGTCTCGTTGGACGCCGTCCCGTTCGAGGAGGCGCTGGAACTGCTGGCACGGCGGGCCCACGTGACCATCGACGTCCGCTGGAAGCAAGTCGAGTCGGCCGGCATCGAGCGCTCCACGCCGGTCACTTTGCACCTGCGCAAAGTGACCTCCGCGCAGGCGCTCGCCGCCATTTTGAAAGAAGTCGGCGGGGCCGCCGCGAGTCTCGGTTACAGCGAAATTGGCGGCGTCATTGTGGTCACCACCGCGGAGGACGTGCGATATGAAACGGTCACCGTGGTGTACAACGTGCGAGACCTGATCGAGTTGACTGCGCTCAACGGGCTCACGCGCACGAAGTGCGTCGAGACGCTCCTGGGGATGATCACCGGAGACATTCTGCCCGAGTCATGGCGCGACAGGGGCGGCAGGGACGGCGACATTGTTGAATTGTCCGGCCTCCTTGTCGTTACGCACACCGCCGAGGTGCAGGAGCGGATCGTTCATATTTTGGAACAACTCCGTGCCGCCGACCGCGAGTGCCGTTTCGTCCCCGATTCGCAACCGTCCACGCGTCCGAACGTTGAAACGCCGAGGCGCCCATCCGGCAGGTGACGAACGGCCGCGTGCGCGGGCGAAGTCAGTGGGTGACCTCGGAGGGCTCCGATTTTCCCTTTGGAACCGCCACCCAGGCCGGTATGCTCCCTGCGGTGAACGTGGGCATCCGGAATCCACTTAAAATGTTCAATCTCGCGCTGGCGCTGCTGGCGGTGACGTTATGCGCGGCGGCCTTATTACGGCATCATTCCGCACGTCAAATCGCGGCGAGCCCGCTCGATCAGAACGTCGCGGAACTGGAGTTTGAAAACGTTGCCTTCTCGGATGTGATGGACTTCTTCCACGACATCTACCACCTCGAGTTTCGGGTCGATTGGAACGCACTCAACGAATGGGACGTCACTGGTTCCACGGCCATTGGCGTGCATTTGCACGACGAGAGTCTCGGGGCTGCCATCGATAAAGTGCTGGCCGCCGCCGACGGCAATCTTGCGTTCGAGCTGGAGGGGAATGTCGTCCGGGTAACCACCTCCAAGAACCTGCCACGAGTTGTTCGAGCGTACGATGTCAGTGATTTCCTTCCGCCTGCTGCGCCGACGGCGTCAAAATCCACGGCGGCAACAGCCCCGACGGTGGCAATGGCGACTTACCGAGCCCTCCCCCGCGCGTCTGCCGACGGCAAGCCTCCGACGCGTGCCGAGGTCCTCGAAGCGACAGCCAGGCTCGTTCAGGAAACGATAACTCCCGATCAGTGGGTGGACGCCGGGGGATCGGAATGCGCGTTGTGGGCTTCGGCGGACCGGCTGGTCGTCCTGGATTCGCGCGAGGGCCATCGCAGAATCGCGGCGCTGCTCCGGCTCTTGCGCGCGGCTGATGCCGGCCGATCATGGCAAAAGCCGTTGGTTCCCGCGACCCGGCCCGCGGCGGGAAACTGAAAGGCCGGGACCGAATGCGGAGGAATTGATGCGCGCAACTTTCAGGGCCTTGTTGATCGCGAGTATCGGGATCGCGCCGGCGGTGATGCTCGCCCGCGCTGGGGATGCGCCCATCGGGCCGCCTGCCCCCACGACGGCCACCGCCACCGCTCCTGTCGGGGCGTCCCCTGCGACCGCCCCCGCGCGCTCTCCCATTCAGGCACGGCTGTCTCGTCGCATCCCCGAGTTGCGGCTGGATTCGGTGCCGTTGGGCGATGCGCTCGCCGCCGTGGCGGATCTCACAAAGGTCAATCTCTCC
>JAQGHH010000602.1 GCA_028288945.1 Phycisphaerales bacterium | reverse complement strand
CATCCGGATCCTGCCCGGGCTGAATCTCGACGGGCTTGGTCATCAGCCGGGCCATTTGCAGCGCGTTGATCAGTTCGCCGCGCTCCTCGGCCAGAAGCAGGTATTCGTAATCTTGCTCGGCCCGGCGGAGCCACTTGAGCTGCATCGTGGGCACGGGTTGTTCGACGCCGAACCATTTGCCGGGATAGAACCAGGCGAGTTCTTCGGGGTCGGCCGGCTGCGCCGCATCCGTGGTTTGCGGGAGGGTCGAATCCCAGAGGATGAAGTTCTGCGCGTCGGCCAGTTCCTTGCCGACGGGTTTCACATGGCGGATGAAGGCGAGCCACGCCCAGACGCGCACGTCGCGCTCGCCGCACCCGGCGCCGGCGTACGGGACGAGCCCCGGCAAATCCGTGCGCAGCCAGTGCCTCGGCACCACCGCGTTTTGCGGCCACGGCTGGGAGGGTGTCGAAACGAGCGAAGGGCTCGCCGCCAGCAGGCGACCGGTGGTGGAAGGGTCGATCAGGTGCGGGTTGGTTGCGGACGCGAGCTGAATCTGCCCGTCTTCCAGCGGCGCAAGCACGCGCACGCGCGGGTGCGCGCGAAGGATTTCGGCGGCGTCCGCGGAAAGCTGGATGCTCTCGACGGCGTTCACCCGGCCGGGGCCGAACTTTTCCAGTGAGATTGCGGTCAGGCCGAGCCATTCGTTCTGATCGAAGTGCGTTGCCGCCGCGGACCAATATTGGAGCTGCGAGTTGCGGTCGAACCGGTCGAGCATCTCCGCGGGGGGAAGCGGCCAGTAGCGCAGCCCGATCCGGTCTGCGAACGCGTCGCCGCTGAACCAAGGCCGCACCATCGAATCGAAATCGTGCCAGTCGATCTCCGGCTCGCCCACCGGCGGCCATTTCACGACCGGCTTAAGCGCCGGCACCACGAGGTTTGTCCGGTTCTTCTCGGAAAGCGCTACAAGGTGATCGAGCGTCCTCACGGTTGCGCCGTAGCGCGACTCGCGACGATTCACCCAGGCCGGGGTCACGGCCTCGAACTGCTCGGGGTAGAGTTTCTGCAGCCTGTCCCATCCGAGGCGGCCGACCATGTGAAGATGCCGCTCGTCGGGAAGGCCAAAGTCGTAAACCGTCAGCCGCAACGGCACGGACGCCATCGGCCGCGCGGCGTTCGCGCCCATGAGGTCGATGGTCGCCTGGTACTCGCCCGCCTGGGCGTTCTTGGGGATGTGGACGTCGAGCCAGAGCAGGGTGGGCGGCGCGCCCGGGCCGCCGGCATGGGAATGCGGGTCGGCGGACAGCGCGGGATTGCGCAGCGTGCTGAGGTTCAGCGTGCCGTCGGCGTCCATCGGCTGCGGGAGCAGCGCACGCGGCAGACTGCGGGTGGCCGTGGTCTGCGCGGTATGACGCACGTACCCGGCCCGGTCCATATCGACGGGCATCGAGAGGAGCTGATAGGCGTCAAAGCTCGCGGGGGGGATCGAAGCGTTAGCCGACTGTAGTTGCGGAGCATGCACGCGGAGCCAATAACCTTCGGGCGCGGGAAGGTTCACCTGCACGACGAAGTTGGTCCATTCGTTCCGGGCGGCGGCGAGCACGATCGGCTTGTCGTGGGCGACCGGATGAGCCGGGTCGCTCAGGTTCACGGCGTGAAGCTGTCCCGCGGCAACGGTGGGGCGTGAGTCGGCGGGGCGGTCCACCGGCGGGCATCCCGCCGCCAGGCACATCAGCAACCCACCGGCAAAAATTGCCGGGAACCGCGGCGCAACGAATCGCACGGTGGGCTTTTGCATAGGTTTAACCGAACCCCAACGCAACCTTGTCAGGGCCGCCTGCATACTCGGTGGGCAACGCGAAGGCGGATGCCGCTTCTTTCCGCTGGAACGCGGTGGATCAACCGGCGGCATCCGCGTCCGGTGGACCGGGCCCGCGGAAATTTTGCGGGACCGAAAAGCAAGGCTGGACCGCTCGAAATCGCGGAATTCTGTGGCGACCGCACGCGCCCCGTGACCTTTCCCGTGCCGGCATCCGCGCGGATGGCACGGGCTTTGTTCTGGCATCTTACCGAAGGAATGGGCCGTATGACAAGCATCACGCAAGACGGACAAGTGGAGTTTCGGTTTTTCCGCAGGGACGTCCGTTCGGTACTAGTGATCGGAGACTTTAACGGCTGGGGCAAGAGCGGCCTTGCGATGAGCCCTGTCGGCGACGGCTGGTGGACGGCCCAGGTCCGCTTCGACGCCGGGGAGTACCGTTTTAGGTACGTAGCGGACGGGGCGTGGTTCAGCGATTACGCCGCCCACGGATTGGAAATGACGAAGACCGGATTCAATAGCATTCTGAACGTCCCGGAAAGATTCGCCGGCGCTGAACAAAGCGCCGCCTCGAAGCGGGTTGCGTGAGTACTCGCCGGTCGGCCGATGAGTGCCCGACCTGCGTCTCCCGTACCGCTTCCCCACAATCTTCGTTTCCTCCTCCGCCAGGCTGCACGGACTCTAACCCTCCACCGTGCAGCCTTTTTTTTGCGCGGCCTAACCGTTCAACGTCATCTTCAAAAAATTCCGGATGCGCTGCGCTTCACCCGAGCCGATTCTTCCCTGGACCGAAATGCGCAGGACACGGCCCCGCGTCCAATTTCCGATGACGCAAATGGGAACTTTGGGGGCAACGTCGTGGAGAAAAAAATCAGAAGTTTCCGCCGTGCGCCCTGCCGGAAATCGGCCGCGATAACTCACCCGGCCCGCCCGGACGGTGATGCGAAAGTCCCCTTTCTTTTTCCAGCCGATGTACCCCAGCCACGGGATCATCGCCACCCCAACTACGATGGCCGCCCGGCCATACCACGGAATCATGTCGTGCTGTTCGATGAATGGCATGGCAGGATATTATCACGGCCAAGACATGAGTGACGTGGCACAGCCGCCCCCGGCTGTGTCTTGCGTTTCCGCCTGAGGCGGATCACAGCCGGGGGCGGCTGTGCCACATGTCCGGCCGTGATACACGACATGGGCTCACGACAACCCGCGCCCCCGGCGGATGGCGCTCGCCCCGAACTTCGCCGTGATCCGGTCGGCGACGGCGTCCACCCGTTTCTGCTTCTCGTCGGCAGGATTGACGAACAGCGACATCTGCGCCCCGTGTGAACTGAGCTGCGCCGCGCTGACACCGATCAGCCGCACGGGGCGGAAAGACTGCCCCGCCCAGGCGTCGAACAGCCCGCACGCCGCCGCCCACAGGCCGGCGGTCCCGCTTGTGGCTTCCTTCAAAGTGGTGGAGCGGGAAATCGTCTCGAAATCGCCGTAGCGGATCTTCAGCGACACGCAGCGCGCCGAAAGCGCGTGCTTCCGCAATCGTCTGCCGACCTGCTCCACCTGCTCGAAGAGCACGCGCCGGATTTCATCCGGGGCACTCACGTCCACGCCAAATGTCTGCTCCTGCCCGATGCTCTTGGCCTCGCGGTCGCAGACCACCGGCCGGTCATCGAGCCCGTGGGCGAGACGGAGCAATCGATCGGCATCGCCGCCCACCAGCTTGTTCAATACGTCGAGGGAGCGCTTACGTAAATCGCCGATGGTTCGCACGCCCACGAGCCGCAATCGCTCCGCGGTCGCCGGCCCGACTCCCCACAATTTCGTCACCGGCAGGGGCGGGAGCAGGGCGTCAACGTCACCGGCGCGTACGACGACCAGCCCATCGGGCTTGCGTAGGTCAGACGCCAGTTTGGCCAGGAATTTATTGGGCGCGACGCCGATGGACGCTGTGAGCCCCAACTCGGCCCGAGCCCGCGCCTTCAGCTTCATGGCGACGGCCTCGGCCTTCCCCAACAACTTCTCGCCGCCCGTCAAATCGAGAAACGCTTCATCGACGCTCAATGGCTCCACCACCGGCGAAAACTCATCGAATATCGCGAACATCCGCTGCGACACTTCGCGATACCGCTCGAACCGCACCGGCACGATCACAGCGTGCGGGCATCGCCGTTTGGCGATCGACATCGGCTGCGCCGAGTGGCAGTCAAACGCCCGCGCCTCGTACGATGCCGCGGCCACGACACCCCGCGGCCCATCGTACCCGACGAGCACCGGCTTGCCGCGCAAAGACGGATCGTCCAACTGCTCGATCGACGCGAAGAACGCGTCCATGTCGACGTGGAAGATGGTGCGGGTGGCCTGCATAGTCGTGACATCGCGTCCATCGTAACCCGGGCACGCCCGTGGTAAGATGCCGGCGGGGGAGTAGCTCAGGCGATGCGATGCAACCTAACAAAACAGAAATCGAACGGGCGGCGAGAATAATCGAACCGCTGCTCCCCGCACAAGAATTTGCCGCCACAGACGAGGGCATCTGGGAACAAGCGCAGAAAGCGGGGGCAGGCATTGAACTGGAAGCCGTCAAACTCGCGATGCGGCGGCTCGTCCGCGAGGGGACGGCCGGCGCGACCCGGTACGGATCGTGCAGCCTCTATTACCGGCTGAACCCACCGGCCCACTAAAGTTGCCGCGCGAACAAACGGGCCGGACGCCCAAAAGCGTCCGGCCCGGTAATTGAAACTTCGTGCTTTCCAGACCCATCAAACGCCGCGGCGGCGGCGGTGGGGCTTGGGCATCCTCGGAAGGGTGGGCGTCACCGGCATCAGATTCGGCTGACCCTTCGGCGGCCGGGCGGCGGCTTGCTTGGCCAGGGCCTCCGCGACGTATTCGCTCGATGACATTCCGGACTCGGACTTGCGTACTGCTTGGGCGTAAGGCATCCCGCGCATGATATCTCCTGACTTGGCGACTGCCTCCGCGCGGCGGCGCTCAATGTTCTTGGTTGCTGTTCAACAGGCGGGATAATTCGCGGCAGGCATCCCGTACAACCTCATCCTACCACAATTCTCGTGGTTTTGCACCCCCGCAGTTTTGCAAAAGGTCTTCTCCCGCCGGGCGACAACAGGTACCTTGGCCTTTGTAACAGAGGGATCGACCGCGCATTTCAGGGGACAAACACAAGAGGGCACTCTCATGGCAGACGCCACTCTTTTTGAAGTTCAGACCGCTCGCGGCAGCGTCTTCGCCATCCATGACCCATCAACCGGCATGGTGTGGACGGAAAGAACCGAGCAAGCCGCCCGCCTTCTCGCCACGGACAAAGGCTTTTCCGTCACCCAGGAAAAAACGATTTCCCAGGAAGCTCTGCTGGTATTAACCGGCCGCGACGCGTCGCGGCCACCAAGCACGCCCCGCCCTATCCCGCAATCCCCGCGGCCCGCGGCCGACAACCAGCCGAAGGAATCACCACCCCCCGACAATCGCGCGTCGAATCGGCCACAACCGATCGCCACCAGCTACCACTGGGACGACGACGTGCACCCCACGTTGGATGTGGATGTAGAACCCGGAATCATTATCGGCGGCGCGACAGAGTCCCCAATTCAAGATGTCTTCGCCCAAAGCGAAATTCCCGTAAAGCCACCCGCCCCCGCCGGGGAAGGCCCAGGAAGTGATGAGGACGTTGCCGGGCCGTGCCTGACAAACGATCAGATCCATATAGACCCGGCCCTGGCAAAATCGTTGGAAGCATCGCCGCCGCCAAGGCCGAGTAAACACCATTGATCAGGGCCGGCCATGTCAACGTGTAGTCGATAAAGTGAGTGGCCGTAGGATTGAAATTCATTCTGCATCTCCACCCGTTGTGCATTTTTTTGCGGCTATCAGGGGTCCTCAGGTCTTGGCTCACCTACCGCCGAAGAGTGACCGGATCAGGCTCGGCGGGCGGCCTTTATGGTAAGCCCGCCATGCCGATCGGGTACTAATATTCACCTTGCGTCTGCTGTTGCCCAAACGATGGAGTGCGGATTATTGTTCGCGCGCCGGCCCGTGCAGTTCACTTAAACAGGTGAGGGCGACGCTTGGGCAGCGCATGTGGTTGACAGTCTTTCGCCGGGCCCGATAACCGCAGCCCGTGAAGGTCCGCCTGCTCACCCGGTTCAACGGCTCGGGGCTCTCCCGCGACGCTCAGGTCGTCGGCCAGCTGCTGCGCGGCCGGGGTTACACGGTCGTGGAACGCAACTTCTTCGGCGGCCGTTGGTTTCCAGGTCCCACAGGCTTGCCACTCTAACCCCCATCAAGGTTTCTCGGGCAATTGGAAGTGGATCGCGCCGCACTGGGCGGGCGTAGCAGGCCGGCCTTTACGGGCGGCTGCGTAATACACCACGAGTGCCTGGCCGTCCTTGAGGATCACGCTGCTGGGATAGCCGCAGTCGCCGTCGGCTGCAT
>JAQGHH010000569.1 GCA_028288945.1 Phycisphaerales bacterium | reverse complement strand
GCAGCGCCATCATCTGTGCGAGTACCTTTGCCATCGCCATGACCGTCTTCGGCGTGCTCCACATGCTCAAGCTCCTCCGCATCTCCAAGGAAGGCGAGCAGGAAGGCATGGACATTCACGAGCATGGTATCTCGGCTTACCCCGAGTACGTCATCTCCGCCCTTGCGGCCCCGCAGGGGATGCCGCAGGATACGATCGGATATACGCCCTCCACCGCCGATCGCGAACGCGAACTGGTGGGTGCCGGGAAGAAGTAACGAAGGTCCGTGCCGTAGGCATCATTCACGGCTTGATCGACGGGCCGGCAGCTCTCCGCCGGCCCGTCCGATCAGACCGGGCACTCTTTGGAGTCAATCCCTATGAAAATGATCATCGCCATCATCCGCCCCGACAAATTCGAGGCGGTGCAAGCAGCTCTCGATGAAAAGGAAGTCTATCTGATGACCGCTTCCGACGTCCGCGGGTGCGGCCGGCAGCGCGGTTACACCGAAAACTATCGCGGCGGCAAAGGGTTCATCCGCCTTCTGTCCAAGGTGAAGCTGGAGATCGCGGTCAACGAAGATTACGTCCAGCCGGCCATCCAGGCGATCCTGAAGGCCGCGCGCTCCGAGCCGGGCCGTATCGGCGACGGGAAGATCTTCGTGCTGCCCCTCGAAGAGTGCTACCGCATCCGCACCGGCGAGGAAGGCAACGTGGCCATCGGGCCGTGAGCCCCTTTTACTGAAGAGACCATCCTGGCGAAAACAGATCGGCCAGAGTCCAATGTCGCGGCAGCGCATCGGACTCTGGCCGATTCCGCATCCGCGGATACAATCGAGGCCCCAACGCGACCCCTATGCATACGAGCGACAACTCCCATAAGCCACACGCCCTGACCCTTCTCTCCAGCGAGCGGCCGCGGAATGTGGGCTGGTTCCAGGCCGCCGGGTTCCTTTTCGGGGACTGGGGCACGAGCCGGCTCTACGTGCTGGGCCTCGCCCTCTTTTTCGCCGGCCGGACCAGCTTCTGGCTCATCGTGATGATGAGCCTGCTGATCTTCGCGGTCGGCTGGGCCTACGGGCAGATCTGCCGGATTTACCCCGACGGGGGCGGCGTCTACACGGCCGCCAAGCAGACCAGCCGCACGCTCGCGGTCGTCGGCGCGCTGCTCCTCTTCGCCGACTACACCGTCACCGCCAGCCTCAGCGTTCTCGACGCGTTCCATTACTTCGGCATGCCGCTGCACAAACAGGTGGATTCCCATGCGCATGAAGCGGGCGCGATTGCCGGCAAGGAATTCAACACCAACCCCAAGATCGACGCCGGCAACTCGCTGGACCCCAAGCGCGAAAGCCCCCCTTCCGCCAGCGAGCGGCTGCTGGCCTTCGACTCGCCCGGACTCTGGGCGATCGTCGCCATCTGCGTCATCGGCCTTGTCAACATGCTCGGGCCCAAGCACACCGGCGGCTTCGCGATCGTCGCGGCGGTGGGCATGGTCTTCATCACGCTGCTGATCCTCGGTTTCGCCCTGCCGAAAGTGCCCTGGCGCGACCTCCCCCATCGCATCGGCAGGCCCGACTTCTCCCACCCCGGCCAGCTTTGGATCGCTTTCGTTTCCATCGTCCTTGCCCTGAGCGGCGTCGAAGCCATCGCCAACCTCACCGGCGTCATGCGCCGGCCCGTGGCCGTCACGGCCCGCAAAGCCATTTGGGTGGTTGCGACCGAAGTCGCCGTCTTCAACGTCATCCTTGCGATCTGTATGCTCGCCATCTTCCCGATCAACCGCGACGGGCATTTGGAGGACATGGCCGCGTATCTCGCCCGCGAGTTCGTCGGCACGTGGGGCGAATGGGCCGTCCGCATCATCGGCGGCCTGCTGCTGCTTTCCGCCGGCAACACCGCCCTCTCGGGCATGATCTCCATCCAGTACCTCATGGCCCGCGACGGCGAACTGCCCGCGGCGCTCGTCAAGCTCAATCGCTTCGGCGTGCCCTGGATTCCGGCACTCGTTGCCGCGGGCGTGCCGATCCTGATCCTGCTCATCAGCCACAACCTCGACCAGCTCGCCGCCCTGTACGCCATCGGCGTGATCGGCGCGGTCGCGATCAACATCTCCCTGTGCGCGTTCCACCCGCGGCTGCGCAAGCCCTACCGCAAAATCCCGATGCTGCTTTTGGGCGCGGTCCTGCTGCTGATGTGGCTGACGCTCGCGTGGGTGAAGCGGGAAGCACTGCTGTTCGTGACGATCGTGATGGTGGTCGGGTTGACCGCCCGCCAGCTCAACAAGTGGCTGGCCAACCGAAAAGGCCCGCGCCCCAGCCTCTTGCGCCAGGCGATCATGCAGCAACTGGGCAGCGGCGCGCTGGAGCGCCCGCGCCTCATCGTCGGCACCTACGGCTCCGAGGCCATGGCCCGCCCCGCCCTCATCGAGGCCCAGCGCACCGGCTCCACGCTCGTCGTCTGCTTCATCCGCTCGGTGGCACTGGGACGGAATTGGGGGCCGCAGCTTTCGATGGACACCGACATCGCCGCCCTGCGCGTCTTCGCAAAATTCCTGGAATTGGGCCACGAAATGGGCGTGCCGGTGCTGCCCGTCTACGACAGCGGTGAAGACGCCGCGTACCTCCTCGCCGAAGCCGCGGCCATCACCGGCTCGGACCGAGTGCTCCTGGGCACCAGTCGGCAGGGCCCGCTCTACCACTTGATTAAAGGCCATTTCCAACAGCGCCTCGAAGCCCTGCTGCCAGAGGAAATTAAAGTGCAGGTCCTTCAGCCGGGGGCGCCCGTGGTCCCGGCGGAGGTTCCCGCCGCGCCGCGCGGGTTCCCTGTCGACTAAAACTGCTCCATGAGTTTCAGAGCCGGGGCGTATCGCCTCGGTCGGACTACTACGCCGTACTCCAAAAGCAGCGCAACTCGACACGGATGCGGGCTGAGCATTGGCCGACCGCAAGATTCGTTACGCGCGGAACCTTGCCATGCCGGTTCGAAAATCCCCGAGGTCATCGCCCTGTTCCTCTTTGCCCCGCCCGACTATGCTGTGGGTTGGGAAGATCATGGGTAAGCTGACGATTCGCGCCGCGTGACCATGGGTGTGTCACCTGCCGGCGACGCCCGTAGCTCCTTGCACAGGAGAGAACACCATGGATTTCAAAGCCCGCGTCAACGTCGAGCCGATCGACGCCGGCTTCAAGGTCGTCTTCGAGGGGTGCGTTCATTCCGACGTGGCCGCCCTCGAGCGCGAGCTCCATCGCGTCATCGTCGCCAAGCCCCGCCATGTGGACATCGACCTGGCCGCGATCGATTTCCTCTCATCGATCGGTGTTGGCACCCTGGTCGGCTTCCGCAACGGCGTCGTGGGCGGCGGCGGGACGGTCAAGATCATCGCGCTCCAAAAGCAAACCGACAGAACCCTCCGCTATGCGCGACTCGAAAAGATGTTCCAGATTGAACCGTCTGCCGTGATCGCGCCGCAGAAAAGCGCCGAGCCCGGGAAGTAAGACCATCCCCCCGGTTCCGGCGGTTTATCATCGCCGCGCTCCGGTATTTTACGTGCCGTCGCCCTTGCGGGATTGAGGCCGAGCGCTCGGCTGCCCCTCGACCCTCTCCATTTCCTCGATGACGCGTTCGGGCGCAATGTCCTTCTTGATCTCCTCCAGCTCCTCGGCCGGGGGGCGGGTGGCGCCGACCTTTTGCGCCACCGAATCGAGCAGCGTGACCGCGCGGGTTAACTCGTGCTCGGTCAGGAGGCTGATCTGCAGATCCAACTCCGCCCGGCGGTCGGCCTGCCGTTGGATGCGGTTCTGGCTGATCAGGATAAACGTCGAGAGGAA
>JAQGHH010000076.1 GCA_028288945.1 Phycisphaerales bacterium | reverse complement strand
CGTCGTCGGGCATGCGGTCACGCCCTATTTCTTCTGGAACTGCTTGTACTTCTCCCGCATCTGCTGCAGGCGTTGGAAGACGGGTTTGGGGCGGAGCATGTCGTCGAGCAGGCCGCCGCCGGGGATGGTCTGGCGGAGGTCGGCGAGGTTGGCCCAGGAGACGCTTTCCACGAACGGCTTGCTGAGCGCCATGTTGTAGACGGCTTCCATCCAGTCGGCCTGGAGCTGCGCGTCCCAGGGCCGGCGCCAGCGTCCCGCCGCCGAAGGGTCGAGGCGGGCTTCGGGGCCGTCGCCCACGTCGGGCGTCGCCTGGCCGGCGCATCCGATTGCCGTCAGGAACACCGGCCGGCCCAGCGTCGAAAACCGGTCGAGCAGGCTGCTGAGCTGGAAGAGATCGCGCATGAACATCCCGGGCTTGGGCAGCCCCATCTCGATTTCCAGTGCGAACGCCTCGAAGTTAATCCCCGACTGCGCGACCATCTCCGCATAAAGGATCGGCGGTACGCCGGCCCTGTTTCGGGCGTGGTATTCGCCGAACGGGTGGGAGATCGTGATGAGCGTGCGTGCGTTGGGGAGCAGCGTTTTCACCTGCGACACCAGCAGCCGCGTCAACTCAATGATCTGTTCGAAGCTCAGGGAGAACGCGCTGTTGGTCTGCACGCCCCCGACGACGTTCCACGCCGCCACGGCCCGGCGATAGCGCTGGACCACGCGCTGTACGAAGTCGTAGGCCATCTCGCGCAGCATGTCGAAATCGTGTTCCCAGATGACCATCCAGTCCGGCACGCTCGATTCGTCCAGGCGGATCAGCGGGCCGGCGATCGTCGGGACACGCTTCTTGCTCAGCAGCTCCACCCACTCGTCCAGCGCCTCGGTGCTGAAGACGTTTTCCTGCGGCTGAAGCTGTTTCCAACTCATCGGCAGCACGCAGTAGTCGAAATTGGTGGCGAGCGCTTCCTTGTATTTTTCGTTCTGCACCGCCGGGTCTACCCGGCAGCCGAACATGTGCTTCACGAACCCGTTCGTCGCCCGCCGCCGGCTCAAAAGCAGGTCGCAGTGAAACGCCGCAAGCTGCTCGGAAAGATCCAGCCCAACGGTCAGCGCGTGGTCGGCAAGGTTCGCCGCCTCGGCCGGCTCGTGCAATTTTCCCAGCGCGTCCGCGAACAGGCTCTGCGCTTCGGCGAATCGCGCGATGAACTTGTCGGCTTTGGGGAAGTCGAAAAGGTTCCAGTCCTCCTGCTTCTGCATGATCCGCATCAGGCGGAAGCGGGCGAGCTCGACGTTCAGGTTGTACGGCTTTTCACGCGGCTGAAGGCGGGTGGTCTCGAGCTGGAACGCGCCCAGCGGGCCGCAGTCCCACAGCAGCGAAACGCCCGTGGCGTGTTCGTCCTTGCGCGAAACGACGAGAAGACCGTCCTTGAAGGTGACTTCGCCGGGGATCGGCACGCTTTCGGGCCCGACCGCGGTCGCCCCCGCAGGTGTGAACGTGGTGACGCGATTGCCGTCTCGATAAATCTCAAACTTAATGGGCATACTGCTACCGGGCCGCCGAATTTCTTTTCGGTCCGAATAGTAGCAGAGAAAGACGCGGGCACCAAAGCGCCGCGCGCCGCCACGTGATTAACGGAGGATGCTTTGGTCCGCCCGGCCGGTTCGTTCAGTACTTCGTCACCTGCTGGGTGAGCCCGCCGTCGATGTAGTAGGTGCTGCCGGTGACGTAATCGGCTTCATCGCTGGCGAGGAAGACGGCGACGGACGCCACTTCTTCGGGCCGGCCGAAGCGGCCCAGGGGGATTTCGCCCAAGGCGTTTTTCATGGCCTCGGGGTCGTTAAGAACGGATTGATTGATCGGTGTGGCGATCGCGCCCGGTGCGATGTTGTTGCAGCAGATTTGGTAAGGGGCGAGCTCGATTGCGAGATTGCGCATCAACATCCGCAAGCCCCCCTTGCTGGCGCAGTACGAGGCGTATTCCGGGAAGGGGATGTCCTCATGCACCGAGGAAATGAAGATCAGTTTTCCGCCCGGCCCCTGCTTCACGATCTGCCGGGCCGCGGCCTGTGCGACGACAAATGAGCCGTAAAGATTGACGGATAATACCTTGTTCCAGTCATCGTCCGTGACTTCAAGGAAGGGCTTCTTGATCTCCAGCCCCGCGTTGCTGACCGCAATGTCGAGCCGGCCGAACTTCGCCACCACCTGCGCCACCATCCGCTCAACGTCGTCGCGCTTGCTGACGTCACCGGCGACGGTCATGCCTTCCGTCGGGAAACTTTTGACGATTTGCCCGGCAACCTCGGCGTTGTTGGCACGCTCGCGATAGTTTACCGCGACGTGCGCGCCCTCCGCGGCGAATCGCTCGGCGATGGCTTTGCCTATCCCGCTATTCGCGCCGGTAACCAGCGCGACCTTGTCTTTCAGCCGCATGGGATTCCCGCCTTTGGCTGTGGGTTATTCAACGATCGTCACTTGCATCCACTTGTTCCCCCAGGCCGCGGCCTGCTGGTGGGTCGGCATGAACAGGTCGATATGATGCCCCTTGATAGCCCCGCCGCGATCGATCACCTCGACCGCCTTGCCATCGGCATAGCCCGGGATTTGAATCCTGGTCCCGAAGCCGAAGACTTTCGTGTCGGCGGCGACAAAGTGCCCGCTGTTGTAGCTGATGTGCCGGCCGCTGGCGGTGATGCCTTTGGCCCCCGGGCCGCAGCACTTCTTGCAGGCACAGTACGCCGTCACCTGCATCCAAACCACCCGCGGCTGCCTGGCCACTGCCATCGCACCAACGGGTGCAACAACCACATTCGCCGACGCGGTGGGGGCGTCATGGAGAAGTTCACTGTTAACCGAGATCACGGGTGTGGAAACCGCGGCAGTCGCCCGCGGTGCGACCACCGACTGACTAGCCGCCTTCGCCGCAGGCTGCGCGACTATTGCCGAGGCACGTACCGGCGACTCATGCTTCGCCATCGACCGAACCGCGGGCCGATGAGCACCGCTTAAAGCAAGCGTCAGCGTAACCGCGGCGACAACTGCCGACCATTGCGGCAGGGGGTGCATTCGGGTTGTGGTCGCTGTGTCAGTCATTGGTGATGAGACTCTACACCACCCGCTGGATACCGCCCGACAAACATTCAAGTTCCAGTAGGCACCGAGCCGATCTGTATCGTTTGTCAGTTTTATTCGGACCTGCAACCGCTGTCAATCAGCAAGATCGAGCCTCCCCGTTATCGGACCGTCCATAGGGAATGCGACCTGGGCGTGTCGCCACGGGGTGGGGCTGTGCCGGATGATGCAGGAAGACAACACCAAACAGCCCCCAGCTGAAATGAGAGAAGGGCCTTCGCAGGATCGCTGCGAAGGCCCTTCTCGTTGATTCAACGGCCGGGGCCCGCTCCGCGGACCACCGGCCGGCATCCATGTTTCAATCAATCCCGGAACTCCGTCCGGCATTCAACTTTGGAACCCTGTACGGTTTAACCCTCGATCCCTACACCGCTTCCGCAATCTGCTCCCCGGCCCGGCTCACATTCTGCTGCTTGCGGGCCGCGGCCTTGCGAATGCGGCGTGTCCGGCCCACGGTCTGCTGATCCACGGTGGCCTTCTTATCCCGGTGTGAATTGGCCACGACCACCGCCTCTGCAGCGTCCGGGGCGAACAGGTCGGCGCCGATCTCGTCGGCGAGGCCCTCCGCCCGTTTATAGATGCCGCCGCAGCAGAGAACCTGCAGATTGGGGCAGCTATTCACTTCACGCAGATAGTCGATGAGCTTCCGCACGGCAGGGATGCCGCTGGGAAGGGTGCCGAACATGACCAACAGGTCGGGCCGCAACTCGCCGATGAGCTTCAGCACTTCGTCTTCCGGCACACCGCCGCCGGCGAAGCGGACGTTGTACCCGTCCGCCTCGAACAGGTCGGCACAGATCTGCCCGCCCAGTTCCTCCGGCTCGTCGTCGCCGCAGAAAATGAGCACTTTCCGGCCGTTATCGGGCTTACGCTCGAGCCGGGCACAGAGCTGATCGGTGAGGGAACGATTGAGGCGGGTGGCCAGGTTCAGGCTCGAAATGCTGATTCGGTCTTCGCGGTAGAGCGTCTGGAGCAGCTCCATCGTGGGCCAAACCAGCTTGGTCAGCAGCGAATATGCCGTGATTCCGCGGGAAATCGAGTTGTCGATGATCTTCCGGCAGGCGTCGCGCTCTCCGGCAAGGAGGGGCTCAAGATACTGCTCAGCAAGGCTCGCAAACGGGTCGATGGCAATCTTCATGGATGTCTCCGGGATGGCCGCCCGTCCAAACTTGCGGCCATCCAGCTTTATCTCGGCGGCGTCCTTGCCACCTTCTTCCCTTCGCATGTTAAACTGGATAACTTGCGACACCTAAGCTATCGGAAAGACCGCCGGAAATCTTTACCCAAGTTAACAAATGCGTCAAAATGCACCGAAACGCATCAATTCACGTCCCCCACAGTCGGATCTCAATCCCATACCGGGGTGCCACCGCCAGCATCCTTTCGATCTCTTCCTTAGTCGGCGGCGGGGCGGTCGTCGCGCCGGGAGCAACGGGGACGCCGACCTCGAAGAACATCTTTTCCAGGCCGGCGGGGGCGACGGAGATCAGCATGCGGGCGGGTTTGCCGCTTTCGTTTTTGAATGCGTGCGGCGTGCCGGCCGGGGTGTTGACGAATGTCCCGGCACGGGCCACCTGTCGCTCGTCGCCGATCTGAAGGGCGATCTCGCCTTCGAGGATGTAGAAGCCCTCCTCCTCCCGGCTATGGACGTGCGGCGGAGGTCCGCCGCCCGGGGGTACGAGGGCTTCCCAGATGGCGTATTTTCCGTTCGTCTCTTCGCCGGTCACCAACATGCGGTAGACGTCCCCGACGACGCCGATGCAGCGTCCCTCGCCGGGTTTGCGTACGGTGGCTTGTTGAGTCGTGCTCATGCGTCGCTCCGGTTTAGGTTGCCGATTTTGTCATCATACGCCGTCGGCCCAGGGATTCGCCGGGCGGGTTAGTTATCATTCGCGGGGCAGAAACGGCATCGTGACTTTGTCCGGTCACGGCATGCCGGTGGCGTGGTAGTCTTCGCCGTGGTTCGCATTCATTCCACCCAATCGCAGACGCCTCCGGGCGCCCGGCTTGACCCTCCCGAACCGCGCTGGCCGGCGGTGATTGCCGTGCTGGCGGTGGGGGGCGTCTACACGGCGTTGCCCGAGTCGCTGGCGGCGGGGCCGCGGTGGTTGTTGCCGGTGATTGTTGTCGCGCTGCTCATTCCGACCGTCATCACGCATCGCCGGGGGCGTCACGCAACGAACCAGTTGCTCGGCCATTTGCTGGCGGGGGTCATCACGCTATTTATGGTCTGGTCGCTGGTACTGCTGGTGCGGGCGGTGCCGACACATAAGGAGCCGCCGCTGATTATGCTGCGGTCGGCCGCGGCTTTGTGGGTGACGAATGTGCTGGTGTTCGCCTACTGGTATTGGCGGCTGGACGGCGGCGGGCCGTACGGCCGCGACCAGCGGATCGGGCATCCGACCGGGGCATTCCTGTTCCCACAGATGACCCTCGAGCGCCAAGGCGGCGCGGGCAAAGGGAGCGGGCCGGCGTGGTCGCCAAGGTTTATTGATTACCTGTTCCTGGCCTTCAACACGAGCGCCGCGTTCTCGCCGACGGACACGCCGGTGCTGTCACGGTGGGCCAAGGTCCTGACGATGATCCAGGCGACCATCTCGGTCACGGTTATCGTCGTGCTGGCGGCCCGTGCGGTGAATATCCTTTGAACAATCAAACGTCATGCCCTTCCGCGGCCCAGTAGCAAGTACAGGATCGGGCCCAGGAGCGGCAGGATCAGCACGACGATTAGCCACAGGAGTTTCTTGCCCGTGTCGCCCGGTCCTGTGACGATCAGGTAGATGACATAAATGTCCAGAACGAGGAGCAGCAGTCCACCGATCTCGTATGGCATGGGTTCTCCTTTTTGATAGCCGCCCCGACGCCTTATAGCAGTCTTGCCCCAAACCTGCACTGCGATGCGACGGGTCGCCCAACCCGCGAGGGCATTTTTAAGGTGCGGGTGATAGGATGCCGATGCGTCGCAGGAAAGGTCCGCCACTGCCGTCTCTCGGGCCTGGCGTGCCATGGACGGTTTGAAACTGACTCATCACTCACCCTTTTTTTCCGGCCATCCGCAGGTTTCGTCCATGCCGAAAATTCTCTTTATCACAGGGCTCACCGGATTCGGATTGGGCGGGGCGCGGACGGAGGAAATCCGGCTGGTCGGTGGCGCAGCCGACCGGGGGTGCGACGTCGCCCTGTGTTCCGATGCCCCGGCGGAGGAACTGGCCGGCACGCGCCACTTCCGCCTTGACTATCCGCCGGGCGCGAAAGCCCCCGAGCAGATCGCCCGCGCGCTCGCCGAGTTCAAACCCGAATTGGTCCACGTCATGGGCGGCGGCGTGCGCTTCATCCAGACCTGCGACGAGCAGCTTGCGGGGGTTCCGTGGGTTTTTACCGTACACAACGTGCCGCCCGCGGAGCGGATTTTTCCGCGACTCCACGGCAATTCGCGTTTGCATTACGGCGTCCGCAATCTGCTGGCCCTCCCCAACGTCTGGGTCTGGTCGCGCTACCTCAAGCGGGGGCGCTTTCGCTCGGCAATCTGCCACAGTGAAATAACGAGAAGCCGCGTTGCGGAAATGGGCGCCGCGCCGGGCAGAATCCGGGTGATCCCGTTCGGCTGCGGGCTGCCGGAATCCGCGCTAGCGCCGGACGCTTCGGAGCCCTCCCCGTTTCCCGAGGGCGCGTGGCCGAGGATCGTGACGCTCGCCGGCCTGGCGCATCACAAGGGCCAGCTCGACGCCCTGCGAATGGCGGCCCGGCTGCTGCCGGAATTTCCGAAGCTTGGCTATCGCCTGATCGGGATGTCGCGCGACGCGAGCTTTCGGCGATCCCTGGAGCAGACGATCCGCGACCTGGGCCTTTCCGAAAACGTGAGCCTCCTGCAAGCGGCTTCCGACGCGACGAAGTTCGCCGCGCTGCGGGCGGCGGATTTGTATGTCCAGCCGTCACACGAGGAAGGCTTCTGCATCGCGTTCCTGGAGGCGGCGATGCTGGTGCCGCGACTCATCGGGACGAGAACCGGCGCGATCAAAGAGATGGCCGAGGGGGATCACACCGCCCGCGTGGTAAGGCCCGGCGACGTGGCGGGACTTGCCGCGGCCGCCCGCGAACTGCTGCGCGCCGACATCGCGGACGGCGTCGTGGCGAAGCGGCGCGAAACGCTGAGCCGGCGATATTCGTGGAGTGCGTACCTGGATGCGCATCTCGATGCGTATGAGGAAGTGCGCCACGCCGCGGCGGGGTAGACGAGCGGGCGGGTTAATTGCGGCAATGGGGCCGAGCCAAAAGTTGCGAGTCCACTCGGGGGCAAGAACGCCCCCGCTCGCGGACCCACGACAGACAAGAATGTCTACCCCACTTTGGGACCACAGACAGAAATGTCCGCCCCGCCATGGGAAAGCGCATTTGCCGCAATCACCATCACCCCTCCATGCCCGTCTGCCCGCAACATTTGCTCAGACGAGAAACGTCGTTCATAATACGCCAGTTCGCTATCCTTCCTTTTTGCGGGGCTAGAAATGTCTGCCAATGAATTTCGGGCGCAGCACGGCGAGGACCGCATCCTTGCCCGCGAGTATGCCGGAAAACGCAGCGGCTATTACGTCGAGGTGGGGGCTTACAATGGCGAGAGCTATTCCAACACCTTCTACCTTGAGAAATCGCTTGGCTGGACGGGCGTGCTTGTCGAAGCCGACCCCGCGCTGGCGAGCAAGTGCCGCGCCGTCCGGCCCAACAGCAAGACATTCAACTGCGCCGCCGTGTCGCCCGGGTCACCCGCCGAGGTGACGTTTGAAGTGGTGGAAGGCTGCCAGTGGGTGTCGTCGCTTAGCGTGACCGGGGCGATGCTCAAGCGGATCGAAGACATACCCGTCACGATTCGGCGAATGACCGTGACCGCCAAGACTCTCGATGTGATTCTGCAGGAATGCGGCGCACCGACCGGAATCGATTTTATTTCCATCGACGTGGAAGGCCACGAGCACGGCGTTCTCCAGGGGTTCACGCCGACGCGATGGAATGCCAAGACCATCATCCTCGAGCGCAATCACCACATGCCCGACGCCCGCATCATGCGGTACATGCACGCCAACGGATTCCGCTGGCGTCGCACGACGGGGCCGAATGACTGGTTCTACGCTGCCGGGGCATGCCCGTCATCCCGGTACAGGTGCTGGCTGTTTTTTCGTTACTATCTGCCCAAATACCTGACATTCTGGAAGCCCGTCCTAAACGGCCCTGTCAAGCGCTGCATCAAGTGGCCGCTCAGGAAGCTGGGCGTGTTGGACATGATTCGCAGAAGGCGATTGGCACACCGTCACTGAAGTCCGCCCATTTCATCAAGGCAATCGGTAGCACACCGCTTCTCGGTCGTTGCGAACGAGAAGCAAATGCCCCGCGAGCGTGGGGGCATTCCAGGTCATGTGTTGGAGGGCGGGGACGCGGCCGAGCTCATTGGCGCCGGTAGGTTTGGCATCAACCAGCGCCACGTCGCCGGCTTCGGATTGGATGATCAAGAGGTCGTCCGCGAGGAGGATTTGGCCGTGGCCGTAGTTTTCGCCGCGCCAGGCGCGCTTGCCGGTGGAGAGGTCCTGGCAGGTGAGGCGGCTGTCATCGAGGGCGTAGGCGTAGCCGTCGCGGATCACCACGTTAGTGAACTCGGTCTTCATCATCGCGGTGTGCCAGATCTCGCTGGGGGAGAGAGTGCCGTTGGCCGCACGGACCTGGAATAGGACGCTGCCGATGCCGTAGCCGGAGGAGCAGTAGATGCGGTCGCCGCCGACAGGAACCGGCTGAGACGACTTGGGCATTTCGCCGGCCCAGTGGAACTCCCAAAGCGTCCGCCCGTCCGCAGGATCAAAGCCGGCGATGGCGTGTTGATTCAAGTTGAGCAGTTGAGGCACACCCGCAACGCTCGCCAGTACGGGGGAGGCGTAGCTTGCATTGTCGTGGCCGGCCTTCCAAACGAGCTTGCCGGTTTCCTTGTCGTAGGCGAGGAGCGAAGGACCGCCCGCCGGGCCGGGGACGATGACGAGTTTGTCAAGAACCAGCGGCGAGCCGCTTTGGCCGTAGTAGAGGGCCTTCTGGGCGCCGGAGTCTTTGACGATGTCGTGCGACCAGATGACTTTGCCGTTGGTCCCGTCGAGGCAATCGAGGATTCCGGTCGCGCCTTGGACATAGGCCCGGCCGTTGGAGATTGTCGGCGTGGCGTGGGGGCCGTCGCCGGCCTGGAACTCTGTGAAATGCGCGTGGTTGAGGTGTTCCCACAAAGGGCTACCGGTGGCGGCTTCGTAGCAGACGACGGCTTCCTCTTCGCCGCGTTGTTCCTGGGTGAGGGCGTACTTGCCGACGACCGCGAACCCGCCCCATCCCGGGCCGACGGGCCTGCGCCAAAGCTCGACCGGCGGATGAGCCGCCCAGTCGCGGGAGAGATGAACATTGTGAATCTGGTTATTGCGATCGGGGCCGAGGAACTGGGGGAAATCGTTGGGAGTGGTCACGGAGAGATCGGTGGCGACGGCGGCGGCCGGGCTGTTGCCGAGCGGCGCGACCGTGTGCCGGGGCGTCCACCGCCACACCAGCTTGGGCACACCCGCGCCGGTGTAGGTGCCGTCCGTGCGCATGGTGAGTCGGACGAATACGCCGAGCGCGAGAAGCGCCAGCACAGCGCCCGCGAGCATCGCGAACCGCCGACGCCAGGGGAGGCCGCTGAGGAGCATCAGCCACAAGCCCAGCGCGAGCCCGGCGAGCAAGACATACAACGCCGCCCACGGCAACTTGAAGTTCCCCTCGATCGAGTCGCTGGAAAGAATATAGAAGATGATGGCGGCCGCGAGCAGCACCAGCACGATCGGCACGCGCCATCGGCGCAGGCCGTGCACTTCCGGCCGGGGGCTGAAGATGCCGCGTTTGGGCGGCCCGGATTGAGGCTCGCCGTATGAAAGGGGGACCGGATCGTTTTGCATGGGGGCCCTTAGAGGGATTCGAGCATGCGCTGCATTGCCGGCCCGAGATCGCGGCCCATTCCTTCGCCGACGCCCGCGACCCGCCGCACGCCTTCCTGAAGGATAACCCGCGCGTCCTCCTTGCGGCCCAGGCGTATCAGCACATCGCCGAGAACATGATAGGTCGCAAGATGCTGCGGCGCGTGTTGATTTGCAAACGCCAGGTGCTCGGCGGCTTCAGCCAGTTCCGATGGCAATGTTGATTCAGCGAGCTTCCGCCCAAGCGCAAAGCGGCTAAGAGGATCATTCACGTCGAGCGCGACGAGCTTACGGAGGGTGGGAAGGTCGAGGGCCATGGGAAGGGAGGACTGAGGACTGAGGACTGAGGACTGAGGACTGAGGATCTGAAGTTCGATGCGCCCCGGAAAGTATAGGCCCGGTGAGTTCGGTTCTGCCTATGGCCCTCTGCCTACTTCCTACTTCCTTCTACTTCCTTCCTCTCAGTCCTCAGTCCTCAGTCCTACTCTCATTGCGGCGGCTCGATGCGGATCGTGTCCTCGCCCGTCTTTCGGCGCACTACGAGCACCAGCGCTTCATGCGGCTTGTCCTTACGTGTCGCCTTATACAATTTCTCGAACTCGGCGATGTCGGTCACCGGGTTGTTGTTGAGGCGGGTGATCAGGTCGTTGCCTTGCAGGCCGGCGCTTTGGGAGGCGCTCTGCGGGCGCTGCATCGCGACGATCACGCCCTTCTGGTCCGCCGGGAGCTTGCGGACGTAGGTGTCCTGGAAGACCAGCTCGCGGACGACGAAGCCCAAATCCTCGGCGAAGTAACGCTTGGCCGTGTTCGATCGCTTCGGCTGCTCTTCGAGCACGATCTTGATGTCTTGCAGCGGCTTATCCTGCTCGCGCAGGACGGACAGCGTGACCGTTTCTCCGACCTTGAAACGCAGCAAGCGCCGGCGGAGGATTCCCGGCAATTCCGCGGCCTCGTCGCCGCGTTCGAGGACTTTGCCGTTGAGCTTGAGGATGATGTCGCCCTGCTTGAGCCCCGCCTTGTCGCCCGGGGTACCGGGGATGACTTCGCCGATCTGGATGGCCGGCTGGTTCTTGAGGCCAAGGGCCTCGGCGACGTCCTTGTTGAGGCCCGAAAGCTGGGGCACGCCGATCCACGGAAGCAGAATCGGCTTCTCCGGAGTGGGGGGGTCCTGCAGGGTCATCAGGAAATCACTGGCGGGCACGAAGAACTTCGGCGGGTTGCTGATGGCGGCCAATGCTTCAGCGCCGTTGTTGAGAAGGATGCTCTGGCCGGGGGAGAAGCTGACGACGCCGATGGCCTTGCCGTCCGCGTTGTAGACGGGCGAGCCCATCGCGGCCAACCCGCCGCCCTGCACGAGCACTTGCGGCACGTCGCCCCGGAGCGACGCCGCGATGATCGATTCCATCAGGTACGGCTTATACGCGGCGGCCTGCGGGAGAATTCCCACGGAGACGACCGGATCGCCGACCTGCGCCGTGGCCTCTTCAAACTTGATGGGCTTCCAATGCTGAGGCTTCTTCGCCTTGATCAGCGCCATGTTGGTGCGCTCGTCGCGCCCCTGGAAGACGGCTTCGATTTCGTCCGGGTCGCCTTCCTCCTTGGGAACGACGATTTTGAAATCCTTCATCTGGTCGTCGGGGATCTGCGGGTTGACGATGCCGATGGAGGTCATCACCAGGTCTTCGCCGACCACGATTCCCGAGGCGATGAACTCCTGTTTGTTGAACTCGTTCTGCCAGGAATACTGCACCGCGACGAGCGAAGGGATCGCCTCCGAATACATTTTCCGCGCCACGTCCGGCGCGATCGCGCCATGGGCCGCCCCTGAAACCACCAACACCGCGGGAAGTAACCATCGCATCGATCGAATCATTGCATCTCCGTATGTGAGGGAAGGAGCCAGGAATCAGCTGTCCCGTAGGGTGGGCATACTCGCCCACCCTACGGGATTTCTGCCTACCGCCTACTGCCTACTTCCCGCCCTATTCGTCGTAACTCACCTTCAACACCGCCGTGCGGCGGCCGCGGCCGTGTTGGATTTCCAGCACGACCACCTTGTCCTTTTTCTCGACGCTCGCATCGTACAGCTTCGTGAACTCGTCCAGGTCGGTCACCGGCTTGCGGTTGACGGAACGGATCACGTCGCCCGGCGAAAGCTCGGCCTTGGCGGCGGCGTAGCCGGGGTTTTCGGTCGTGACGATCACACCCTGCGTGTCGTCGAGCTGCGCCTCGTTCGCATAGGTGCGCGTCAGTTCGCGGACGGAGAGGCCCCAGACCTTGAATTCCTTCTCTTCGCCCGCCGCTCCCTGGAGCTTTTCGGTCTTGGCGGTGAGCGTCAGGTTTTCCTTGCCGCGTTTGATGTTGAGGATGGCGTCGCTGCCGATGGGGAGGTTGGCGATCATCTTCCGCGCAGCCGCGATCTCTTCAGGGAAGCGGACGTTGACCGGCACGCCGTTGACGTCGAGCAGGATGTCTTGTGATTTGACGCCGGCCTTCTCGGCCGGCGAGTTGCGGTCGATGCTGTTGACCAGCACGCCGCGATTGATGTCGATGGCGTAGAAGGTCTCAAGATCTTGCAGCGGCTTCAGGTCGATGCCCAGGTCGCTGCGGTCGACCTTCCCCTTTTTGCCGTCCTTGGCGCTGGCTTCGATTTTGGCGATGACTTCCTTGGCGGTGTCGATGGGGATGGCGAAGTTGAGGTTCTGGCCGCCGCCGCGGGTGTTGATGCCGACGACTTTTCCGGTGAGGTCGACGAGCGGGCCACCGCTGTTGCCCGGATTGATGGGCGTGTCCATCTGAATCCAGTTGGAGAAGGAGCCGGTCTCGTATTCGTCGATGCGCATCTGCTCGGGGTAGAACGTGCGCTC